>CAZWIF010000047.1:3886-10656 GCA_964634355.1 uncultured Clostridium sp. | reverse complement strand
CGCTCCAAATTTTTTTGTTGATTAAAATAATCATTAGTTAGAAAACCAACACTTAAAACAAAATGATTTCTTCATTGATAATTATATTAACTTCTCTTTATTTTTCTCAACCATAGCTTCTCTAACTATTGGATGAACATATTCAGAGATATCTTTATCTATGGATAATATTTCTTTTACCATACTTGAAGAAATATTTTCTAGATTACTTTCCGCAAACAAGCTAATTGTATTGATTTTATGGTCACTAAGTTGTTTATTTATTTGAGACATTTGTATTTCATATTCAAAATCAGAAAGAGATCGTAACCCCCTAATAATTGCACGGCAATCACATTTCAAGGCAAGGTCAATCGTAGCTCCAGAGGCGGAAACGACTGTTATTTTAGGGTTGTTTTTATATAATTCTGCTATAAGATTAACTCTTTCTTGAGCTGAAAACATAGCAGTTTTCTGGGAATTATACATTACAGCAACTACTACCTCATCAAATAAATCACATGCTTGTTCAATAATATTCATATGCCCATATGTAATAGGGTCAAAACTACCTGGATATAATACTTTTATCATAAATTTCTTTCACCATTTCCTTTACTTTATCAGAATAATCATTATTTATTATATAATCAAAATCATTAGAATTGAATTCGAAAGAAGCTTGTTCTCGAGTCATAAAGATTTTTTCAGTAATATTATCACGCAACATTGCATTCTTCATTCGTAACTCAATAGGAGAATTAACTAAAATTTTCAAATCACTTAAGTTATAATATTTAGTCTTTAAAAGTAGTTGCCAATCTAATAGAATAATTTTATTAGGATGTTCATTAATAAATTCATCTATTCTTATTTGCATTGGAGGCCAAGTTATCTTAGTTAATTTATCCATTTCAGTTTCTGAATTAAATACTATATTACTTAAAGCTCTACGATTTACAGAAATATCATTATTATTTGAAACAGATATACCAAATGTATCAATAATCTGTAGATAAACATTTTTATCAGTCAAAACATCATGAGCTATTTTATCAATATTTAAATGAATAATATTTTCAGAAAAGCCTTGCAATAATTGACAAACATAACTTTTACCACTACCAGATTTTCCAACAACACAAACAATCATTTCAATTATATTCCTTTTAAATAAAATAATATAAATATTATATCAGCTTTTTACTAATAAGTAAAGAATTTCGTTTTGAATATCTAGAGACTTTTTAATGCATCTTTAAATGCACAATCTACTTCTGCTATTGTTGATTTTATAGTGACATGAAGATATAAGACACAATAATAATAACTCTTTTTCCAATGTTATTTCAAAAATATATAAATTATGTAGGGTAACATTTTTAAATTTTTTTTATATGATATAAAAAAGGAGAGTGTTAAAATGGAATGTCAAAAGGTATTAAGAGCAAAAAGCTATTTAGCTAGATTCGACCAGATTTTATGCGAGATGTCAGATAAAATGTTATTAGCAAAACCCTGTAACAGCATAACATTGTATTTTATAGAATGTATGATACCACATCATCAGGCAGCAATATATATGTGCCAAAGTTTATTGGAATATACAAGTTATCCGCCATTACAAGAAATAGCAAGAGACATAATCCAAACGCAAACTAGAGGAATTGAACAAATGCAAGAAATTGCAAGAACTACAATGGGATATTTTAATACAAAGCAAGAGATGGAGTGTTATACAAAGAAGTACTTATCAATAACTCAAAATATGATTTATAAAATGAAAAATAGTCCAAGATGTGTAAATATCAATTTAAATTTTATTAATGAAATGATTCCACATCATGAAGGGGCTATAGAAATGTGTAATAATTTATTAAAATATTGTATAGACCCTAGATTGAAAAAAGTAGCTGATTCAATTATTAAGGAGCAGAGTGATGGAGTAAGACAATTAATGGAAATAAGAAAAAAATTATGTAGATAATTTTAATAATTGTGGGCGGGATATACTCGCCTACAATTAATTAATTTTAAAAACATCTAAGGCATTATTATTTTGTTTCTCTATTTCATCTGTTCGATATGAAAAAATAGAAAATTTATTTTTCTTATCAAATGTAATTACAACTGATTTAGTATAATTATCTTCACATGGAGAATTAAATTCATTAATAGAGATACTTGCATCATATTTATTTAATGTATCAAAAGTATTCATAAATCCTAAACCAGAGCTACCACTATCAGAATGAGTAGTGATAGGAATTTTACCTAAATTAACTAATGTATTTATTTCATGATGTCTTATAAATTTTAACAAAATAAAAAATATTGAAAAAATGTATTGCATAAAAAAATTAATAATGATACAATTGAATAAATTATTTTAAACGGAAGGGGTTAGAAAAATGAATATAAAGAAAATTTTAGCAATAGTATTAATAATGATGTTAATTATAGTAGGAATGACAACAGTTAGAGCAACAACAGCTAACGAGGACATGTATACATATTTTGAAAATGTAACATATACAGTAAATGGAGTAGATTATGTTGTAAGTGCAGAGGAATTAGTAACATTGGAGAGATATTTAAGTACACATACTTTAACATCTGATCAAGTTACATTAATTAAAAATAACATTGAAAGCTCAGTAGCTATTTTAAATGCAGAAGGAACAACAAATATCAGTAAATTGTCATCATCAAGTAAAGATAAAATAGAGGCATATGTTCAAGAAGTAGCAACTTCTTTAGGACTAACAATAAAATATACATCAGCAGATAATGCAATAAATGTATATGAAAATGGTACATTATTGGATGTTATCTCTTTTGGACAAAAAAGCTTAGTTCAAACAGGACATTCATATGTTCCTTATATTGTTGCCGTTGCAGTAGCAGTGATTGCCGTTGCTATTATATATGTGGTTAGAAAGAACTATGTAAAATAGGTAGGAAATTGAATGAAAAAAGTAATAAAAGCAACTGTTAGTAATATAATGGTTGCTTTACTATTTATAATAATAATTTGTGTACTTATAAATGTGTTACTAGGAGAAACACTTACAAGGGCAGTGGCACTAGTGAAGGTAGTGTCTGTAAGTGAAAGTAATACTGAAGAAAACGAAGTAAAAATAAATGAAAATGGAACACATTTAGAGTCATATCCCGCATATGGAGAAAAATACGGTATATTAACTATTGCATCTATTGATGTTGAATTACCACTATATTTTGGAGATACATTGGACATCTTAAAAAAAGGAGTAGGTCATTCTAGTGGTTCATATTTTCCAGGAGAAGGTGGATCAATAATTTGTATGGCACATGATACATCTGGATTTTTAAAATACTTATATACTGTAAATATAGGAGATACTATAGAGATTGAAACAACTTATGGAAGATTTGTATATGAAATATATGAAACTAAAATAGTACATCAATCTGAAACAGATGCTGTGTACGCACAAAGGGAAGAGGAAATACTTATGTTATATACATGTTATCCATCAGATAGCATAGGTCATGCTACACATAGATTTATAACATACTCAAAATTAATAGAAAAGGAGCTATATTAAATGGTAAAAAAAATAACATCATATATAATATCCTTTTTATTGATTATCCTTATTATAATGTCAATAATATTGGGAATTACAGAAAATACAGTATTAAATAGAGAATATGTAGAAGACATGCTAGAGAAAATAGGATATTATGAAAAATTAGAAAAAACAATAATGGATGGATTTGAAAATTACATAATGCAATCAGGTATGGATACAAGTGTCTTTGAAGGTGTTTACGATAGTGAGCAAATTAAAAAGGATATGAGCAACATATTAGATGTGATATATAATAATGATGAACTTGATATAGATACAGAAACGATGAAGGAGAAATTAGACGAGAACATTAAAGAATATGCTGAAGACAACAATATATTGATAACCTCATCAGTTAAAAGTCAAATACAGACATTTGAAGAAACGATTATAGATACATATTACAGTTCAGTAGTATATTCAGCAAGTGCATTAAATAGTATAGGAAAAGTAGTATACAAAATTATTCCAATGGTTACTATAGCAAAGTATGTAGTATATGCGGTAACGGTAGTGTTTATTTTAATATTAATGATAATAAATAGAAAGAATATTACTCAAACATTAAAGTATTTAGGAGTATCATTAATTAGCAGTGGAGGATTATTGATTTTAGTTGAAATACTTGAAAAAATGTATATAAATACATCAGGAGTAACAATATTTAATGATAATATATCTATGATATTAGAAACAATAGTATCTGATATATTAAATAAATTTACTATTATTGGAATTATTGCAATAATAGTAGGAATTATATTTAATATAATTTCAGCATTAACTGCAAAGGAAGAATAATTGATAAATATGGAAGACTAAGATTTTCTTATATGGCTTCGCCATTTAGAAAATCTTAGTCTTGTTTTTTGAACAAAGTCACGTCCTTTTGTTATAAATTAGGTAACATATTTTTTATATGTTGAGAAATCATATCTAATGCTATTGCATTGTTTCCACCTTCTGGAACAATGATGTTAGCATTTTTTTTGCTGTATTCAACAAATTGCTCATGCATAGGTTTTACTGTGCTACAATATTGTGCAATAACAGAGTCAATAGTTCTTCCTCTTTCACTAACATCTCGTACAAGTCTACGTATAAAGCGAATATCCGAGTCTGTATCTACATATATTTTTATATCCATTAATTTTGATAATTCTTTATTTTCAAAAATGAGAATACCATCGACTATAATTATTTTTCTTGGTTCAACAGTCACTGTAAAATTTTCTCTATTGTGATTAACAAAAGAATATACAGGATGAGCAATAGAGTGTCCCTTCTTTAATTCTTTTAAATGTTTTATTAATAAATCTGTATCAAATGCATCAGGATGGTCATAATTCAATTTCTGTCTTTCTTCAAAGCTTAAATCGTCATGTTGCTTATAATAAAAATCATGAGATAATAAAAGAATATCATCCTTAAATTCCTTTTGCAAATTCTGAGCTAGAGTAGTCTTTCCAGAGCCACTACCCCCAGCTATACCTATAATTATTGTTTTCATAAAACCCCCAAAAAATATATTTTGTTTATTATATAACAGATTTTGACATAATTCAACAAAAAGGAATAAAAAATTGCAAATAATAATAGTAAAAAAAATTTAAATATGTTATAATAAATTTTGAAGGGGAAAAAGCTATCAAAATTTTTGATAACTAAATTTATGGGAGGGTTGTATAATGAAGAAAAAAATAATCATAATTTTAGTAGTGATTTTAGTGTTAATCATAGCATTAGCAGCTTCTGTTGGAGCTATGGTAGTAACAGGAAAAATAGCGTTAACAAGTGGACAGAAAATGGTAAAAGGTTTATCTGAAATAGGAGATAAATTATCTATGGAAACTTCTGAAATAGAAGAGACCTCACAATATTACCAAAAAAAGTCTACAACTCCATTTAAAGAGCAAACCACAATTACAGCAAGTTTAGATGAATTTAAAATCGCTGAACTTGATGCAATTAATGGAATGGATAAGGTAATAACAGAGTTAATAGATACAGTGGAAAATTCAACAATTACAAATACACTTGAAGCAGACTATGGAAATAATATTATAAATGAAAGCATATCTCTTGAATTAGGAGATATAATAGAAAAAATATCTGCAAATGTTGAATATGACAATAATAGATTATCTTTTGTATCAAAGGAATTAAATGAAAAATATATAACATTTACAAAAAATGAATTGCAATCAAGTGATGAGTATAGTGAATATTTAACAGCAATAGAAAAACTTGAAGAACTATGTGAAGCACAAAGCAAAATAAATCTAACACTTACTGATGAAGAAAAGGCTCATTGGACAGAGTATTATGGTGATATACTTTTAAATTATATAACAAGTGATATGTTGGTAGAAGAAAAGACAACTATAACAGTAGATGGAGTTAGTAAGGGATGTTCAGAAGTAAGCTTTACTTTAAATAAAACTCAAATAGCAGAATTAATGGGAAATTACTTAAAAACTTTAGAAGAGGATACTACAGGAAAAGCAATGATTATAGAAAGAATACAATTAGTATATAATGACTTTACAGAGGATGATTTATTAGAATTTATAGAAAATATAAAAACAAAGTTACTAAATTTAGATGAAGACGTGACTGTGAAAATTTCAGTATATTGTACAAACTTTGAAACATATGGATTTGGTATTGAAATTAACGAAGACACAAATGACAAGATTACTGCAATATTAGGAGACAGCACACACAATTTATACATATATGAAGATGATGTTGAAGTTATGAATGTAGTAAACACAGAAAATAATATGACTATGAGCTTTAATATGGATGAAATGGCTATAAGTATTAATGTAGACAAGATTAATAACCAAAGTGAAATTTCAGTAGAATACTTGGATGATGATAATGAATTGAAATTTAACTGTACAATAACGTCAGTTCAGGTAACAAATACAGATACTACAAGGGTAATTAAAAATACAGTTAATATCTATTTAGAAGAGGATGAAGATATTATAGAATTAACATTAAATATAAATGATGAACTAGAATATGTAAATAGCATAGACGTGACGACATTTAATAATTCAAATTCATTAAATCTGGTAACAGCCACAGAAGAGGAATTGAGCAATTATTTAACTGAAGTTATGACTAATGGAAATGCTATTATAGAAAAAGCACAAGAATCAA
>CAZWIF010000047.1:0-3786 GCA_964634355.1 uncultured Clostridium sp. | reverse complement strand
TGAATAGTATGACTAGTATTGAGTCTACAAGTATATATTCCATATCGATGGATAAGGACGATGCTGGATATATAAACAAAGTAATAATTTCAAAAGAATAATTCTATGGGCACGGTATACACCGTGCCTAAAAAATAAAAACATAATATAAAAATATTGTTAAATCTGATGAAATGACCCTGATGAAAAAATATAAAAACTTGCAAAATTTATATAATGTGTGTATAATAAATATGTAAATAAAATGGAATATGATATATCCATTTGGTAAGGAGGAAAGAAATGGTAGAAGATAGTCAAATCGAAGCAACAGTATCACCTTTTGCTGTAAAAAAAGGAGAAATAAAAACATTTGATGGGAAAGATGGATATGTATCAATGCAACAAATTGTAAACAAAATAAACTTAGGGCATATAAATGAATTGCATTTTACAATATTGGAAATTCTAAATGAATTCGAATTCATCACATCAAGACAGCTATGTCAAGTATTAGATTACAAAAAGGTAGAATATGGAACTCAAGATAAGTTAAATAATAAGTTAGAACAAATGGTAAAATCTAAGATGTTAACAAGATATTATTTTTCTTCACTGGAAGAAGGAAAAGGTACATATAGAGTTTACTGTTTAGAAAAAATGGGAAAATATTTGCTAACATCAAGGGGCATAGAATGTAAGTGGCAACCAAGTGATAATACTAAGCCAGTAGGAATGATTAAAAAGAGATTGGCAGGAAATCAAATATTATTAGCATATTTAAGAAAAGTAAAAGCTTTTGATGAATATACAGTAAAACCTTCTTTAACTGCAAAAACATTAGGAAAGACGTTTAAAGCGACAGGTGGAAGTGTAAAACTTACTAAAAATTCAAAATCAATAATATTCATTTTTGAAGTAATTAGGAGAGAAGACGACTGGGAAAAGAAACTAGAAGATAAAATGAAATTCTACGGAGATTTTTATAATAACTTTGTACCAGGAGATTCTGGATATAATGCATTACCACAGTTAATAATAAACTGTGAAGACGAAAAACATATTGTAGAAACATACAAAAATATAGTTATGAAAGGGCTAGAAATACCAAAAATAAAATTATATTTTACAACAGATTTAAGACAAAATAAGGAAAGTCTAGTAGATTCACTTGTAGAATTTAAACTTGATACTGAAACAAATAAATATAAGATGGTAAATGTAGAATTAAAATTACTAGACATATAGAAAGTTTAAAGGGCTTTCCTAAGAACAAATCGGAAAGCCTTAATATACACTGCATTTTAACTAAAAATAATCCCCAGCTAAACTGGGGAATTATTTTTTAGTTTTCATCATTTTTTTTATTAATATCAAATATAACTGCATCATTATTATTAAATAAGAAATTTGAATCTGTTTGAATAGGATCAATATCCTCATCCGTAGAGTAGTCATCAAAACTTTTAAATTTACGACGACGTCCATGCAAAGCATCATCCATATTTTGATAAGTATTTTTATTCTTTGTAGAAGAAGCATTAAATTTAGCAAAGTCAAATGTTTTACTAGAATGGGGTTCTTTATATTCAGAGCCAATAAAATTTAATGATATTTTAGCAGAATATAATTTACCACTAGCATCTTTGGTCTTAAATAAACCTTTCTTAAATGCAAGAGTTTGAATTGCTTCTGGTTTAAACCAAGGAGACCAATCCCATGAGCCACTCTTTAAATCACTGGTTTTATTATCACCAGGACCACCGATATGATAATCAACAGAGAATTTCCATATTTTTCTATGTCCCATTTCTTTTGACCACCATTCATTATCCTCAGGACTGTTATTACCAAATACAATTTTTGAAATACAGTTAGCAGAAATAGTTTGTAAAGAGTTTTCTGAAACTCTTAATTGGTCTAGATTTTGGATAGAAATTACAGTTCCGACTCTATATTTTCTATACATTGTGAATAAAGGCATAGTATTTTTACAAGCAAAATCAGCAAATTCATCAATATATAAGAAGTTAGGAATACGTGTATTTTCATTTCCTGGTCTTTTTAAAACAGCATATTGCATTGATAATAAGAAGAACAACCCAAATGCTTTATGAAGAACAGGTCCTAAATCTCCACGTCTAGTACATACGAAAATAATTTCTCCATTTGCAAGTGCATCATCAAAATTGATATTATTATTTCTATTACATAAAATATTTCTAAGACCACTAATTCTTAGTAAACTATCCAATTGAGTAATTGCAGCATGTACAGATTCTTCAGTTTCATGAATAAATTCACTATCTAAAGAGAAATATTTACTAAAATAGTTAAGTTGTAATTTATATTTAGTAACAAGGTCAGGATACTCTTTAACTTTGTCACATAATTTTCTTATCAATTCAAAATCATTTAACATATCTAATATGTCTTCTATATTTGCAAGTTGACCATCATGAAGTCTTGGATACATTTCGCTCAATAATATTGAAAGATTTTCAACTGCTTGAGCAGCTTCGTTTTGCCTATAAGCTTCATCATGAGTAGGATGTTGCGTGAAATACATGTTAGCTAGAATTGTTGAAATAACTATTGCAACCTCTTCAGGAGAGCCATAAGCAAATGGATTGATTCCTATGGATTTCTGATTTGCGGGATCAATTAATGTGTAATGTACATTAAAATTATCAGCTACATCCATCATATGAGATATTGTTTCATAATCTGGGGAAATAGAGGTAATACCTAAATTTCTATATGTTAGTGAATTTTCATTTAGTAACATTTTATGCATATAAGCTTTATATAATTTCTCTTTTCCTTCTTTTATTGTAAGCATATCTAAAGAAAAATTAGAATTTATGTAAGTATTATCATATGGACAATTTAAAGATGCGAGACCTGTTTTTAAAGCTGTATATCCTAATTCCTTAGAAGCTTCTTTAAAGAAATATTTTTGTTTTATATCATGTGCAATCATAGGTTCAAATATAAGTGATGTTTTTCCAGAACCGGAAACACCACAAACCATGGTTGGCTCAAATCTGCGTGCTTCACATATTTTGGCTGCTGTACCAGTTTCATAATCGGTGCCCCAACTAATCTCATAACTATAAGGACCAAGTTTAGGCGGTTTTTTAGAGATATCAAGTCCAGGATAATCCATAATAGATTGATACTCTGTATAAGTATCTCCAATATCTGCATATATAAAAGTAACTAAAGAAGCAATGGTTGTTATTGGTAAATAAAATGCAGCAGCACAGAATGCTCTTTTTGTTTCTATATAAAATTCAGTAACAATTTCAGCATAGTTTGGAACGGAAAGTAATAATAACCATCCTAGTTGATTAAACCATTGAACGAACATTGAAACTCCTATAATATATAGCATAATTGCATAGAAAACCAAAAAAGTGAATTTTCTTGTTGTATCTTTTGCAAATTTAGATGCATAGGAGAATAGAAATGCAAATACAGGACAAGCTAAAGCAAATGTATATGTTATAGGTCCCCAATAAGATACGGAAATACCTGTTAGGAACATAAATATTAGTTCTACAATCCTATCTATAGCTATATATATTGAGAATAATGTTAATACATATGTAAAGAAAGTATTTCTATCAGTTTTTAGTATTTTTAAAAAATTATCTAAATATTTCAATTATCCCACCACTTTCAACATAATTATACTTTTATATTATCCCATAAATTTCATAAAAAAACAAGTCTTTTAATAAAAATTGACCTCTAAATTATAATTTGTAGAGATGTATTATGCACGAAAATGGTGATAATTAT
>CAZWIF010000046.1:0-11202 GCA_964634355.1 uncultured Clostridium sp. | reverse complement strand
TTTAATTTTGTTTTAAATAAATACATTTAAAATTAATAATGCAAATATTTTGAATGTATTGCAATTTCCATGGGCACGGTGCACCGTGCCCCTACAGAAAAATTTAATTATACAATACAATGGGATTATCCCCACAAACAACAATTTATCATAATTATTGTAGTAATTAATTTATCAAAACATATAATATAGAGAGAATTAGTAGAAAGGATAGAGAATTATGGGAGGAAAAGGTCTAGATTTTAAACATAAAGAAGTTATAAATATAACTGATGGAAGAAGGCTACGGATATGTGCAGGATGTAACAGCAGATTTAGAATCAGGAACAATTACATCTATAATAGTACCAGGAAACTCAAATAAAATAAATATTTTTGTTAATAATAATGAGATAGTAATTCCATGGAAACAAATAAAATGTATAGGTGATGACATTATATTGGTGGAAATCTAGTTATAATAAAAGCTGAATAATTATTAATAAAATTGCACCAGGAATTCCTAATATACTTACAAATAATATGGTAATGAAATTCAAACCTATATGAAAACTAAAATAACTACCAACAAAATTTATTATATAAATGATTATTCCACCAATTAAAGAATTTGCAAGAAGCTTTAGCATAAATTTTAAAGGCACTATAAATATTCTACATAATATAAACAAAATACATATTCCAGTTAAGAAACCAAGTATTGTATAAAGATCCAAGCTAATCACCTCATGATAATAATTATGAGATAGCTTGGATTTTTAGAACTACATCTGCTAGACAACCTCAGAGTTTTCAGATGACTTTAATTCAATTTGCTTTAAATGGTCAATTACAATTCCCCTAGATTTGGCATTTTTTAAAAGATAGTTTAATTTGGATTTTGTTGCTTTTATGTGATAAGAATAATAATCGATTAAATCGCCTTCTGCATATTCATAATTATTCGTTGCATTTAATAGTTCAGATTGAGTTTTAAAAATTGAATAGATTAAATCTAAATTAATATCAAGATTTTGTGCCTGAGAATTTTTAGTTTCCTTAACATATTTTTCATAAATCATATGTAGACCTCCTAAAATTGTTGTTTGTGGGGATAATCCCATTGTATTGTATAATTAAATAAATATATTCCTCTTTCATCTCATTTCTCACATCTAACCCTAAAATTATAATAATTATCGCCAATTTCGGGCGAAATACTCATACAAATTATAATTTATATTAGTTTATACCAAAAATGTAAAAATATTCATAAAAAATAGTTGAAAAGTTGTCATAATTATTATATAATTAACACATACATGAACATAAGGACATTCCTTTTTGTTCATTTTAAGTTTATAAAAAGGGGAATATTATCTATGGAAGAAAAATTCAAAGTATTAATAAGCCAGGAAGAGATTCAAAAAAGATTGTACGAATTAGCAGAGCAACTTGATAAAGATTATGCAGGAAAAGAAATAACGGTTGTTAGTGTAATGAGAGGAGCAGTATTTTTTACAGTAGATTTGACTTTGAAAATGAAAACAAAACTAAAATATGAATTTTTAACAATTTCAAGTTATGAAGGAACGGAAAGTACAGGAAAAATAACATTAAGGGAAGGATTAAGAGAATCAATTGAAGGAAAGGATGTATTAATACTAGAAGATATAGTGGATACAGGAAGAAGTATGACATATCTACTTGATTATTTAAGAAGCAAAAATCCAGCAAGTTTAAAAGTTTGCACATTGGCAGATAAAGTAAGTAGACGTAAATTTGAAGTACCACTTGATTATATAGGATTTGAAGTTCCTGATAAATACATAGTTGGGTATGGATTTGATATAGATAATGAATATAGAAATTTACCATATATAGCGTGTGTAGAGGACTAGAAATTAGGGGTTAGAAATTATAGATTATAGATTATAAACTGTAGGTGGGCTAAGTTCGCACCGTGCCCTAGAAAGGAAATAATAGTACAATTGTTTAATATAGAGGAAGAATTAAAGAAATTGCCTGCAAAACCAGGTGTATATATAATGCATGATAAAGAGGATAATATTATTTATGTTGGAAAAGCAATATCACTAAAAAATAGAGTAAGGCAATATTTTAGAAAAAATAATAAAACTGCAAGAATAGAAAGAATGGTCTCATTAGTAGACCATTTTGAGTATATTGTAGTAGAGAATGAGGCTGAAGCTTTAATACTAGAGTGTAATCTGATAAAGAAGAATAGGCCTAAGTTTAATGTACTTTTAAAAGATGATAAAACATATCCATATATAAAAATAGATATAAAATCACCTTATCCAAATGTTTTTATTACTAGAAGAATAATAAATGATGGTTCAAAATATTTTGGACCATATGCAAGTTCTGGTAGTGCAAAAGAGATGGTAGATTTTATAAGGGAAAGATTTAAAATAAGGCAATGTAAAAATTTTAAATCAAATAAAAGAGCTTGCTTAAATTTTCATATTGGAAGATGTTTAGGCCCTTGTGTAAATAATGTTCCAAGAGAAGAGTACATGGAACAAATTCATCAAATAGAATTATTATTAGAAGGTAAAATTGACAAGGTTATAAATAAATTAAAAGAAGAAATGAAAATAGCTGCTAATTCACAAAATTATGAATATGCCGCCGAGATAAGAGATAGAATTCAAGCGATTGAAAATATCTCGCAAAAACAAAAGGTATCAAATACAAATGTTAATGATATAGATGTTATAGGTATTGCAAAAAATGAACTAAAAGTCTGTGTTGAAATCTTTTTCGTGCGTGGAAGCAAAATGATAGGAAGGGAACATTATTTTTTTGATAATTTAAAAGATATGGAGGATAAAGAAATCTTAGCAGGATTTATAAAGCAATATTATATGAATAATCTCAATATCCCATCTAAAATAATGCTTAGAGAAGAGGTTGAAGATAAAGGAGCTATTGAAGAATGGCTAACAAATCTATCAAAAAGAAAAGTGGAACTTAAGTCTCCACAAAAAGGAGAAAAACTAAGATTTATAGAAATGGCAGAACAAAATGCACTTATAACTTTGAACAATAAAGAGCAAGATAAATATGATATATTAAATGAATTAAAAGAAAAATTAAGTCTAGGGAAATTACCAAGAAAGATAGAAAGCTATGATATATCACATATTTCTGGTACATTTATGGTAGCAGGAATGTGTGTGATGAAAGATGGAAAGATAAATAAAAGTTTATCAAGAAGGTTTAGAATAAAGACTGTCTTTGGACAAGATGACCCAAGATGTATGGAGGAAGTAGTCACGAGGAGGCTAAAACATTCAATAGATAATCCAAAAGGTGGCTTTGGAGAGCTCCCAGACTTAATCTTAGCAGATGGTGGAATAACACAAATACGAGCAATAAAAAAAGCAGTTAGTAAATATGATTTAGATATTCCAGTATATGGAATGGTAAAAAATGATAAACACCAAACTAGAGCATTAATAGGAGAAAATAGAGTAGAGATTGAAATATCAGAAAAATTATTCAATACAATAACAGAGTTTCAAGATGAAGTACACAATACAGCAATAGAATATCACAGAAAACTAAGAGAAAAAGGGGCAACAAAATCAATATTAGATGACATAGAAGGAATAGGAGAAAAAAAGAGACAAGCTCTTTTGCAAGAATTTGGGACAATAGAGAAGATGAAACAGGCAAGTATAGAGAAACTAACAAAAGTAAAAGGAATAAACAAGGAATTAGCAGAGAAAATATTAGAGAGGTTAAATAAAGAACAAATCGGAAAGCCTTAATATACACTTCATTTTAACTTTCCTGTATGGCTTTCCGTAAATTTGTTCTAGCGCCGAATTTCTTGAAAAGAAATTCGTGTGCATCTTGTCGCGAAGCGTTTTTATATAATAGGAAAGTATTACTTTCCTATTATATAAAAAAAAGAGAACCCCCGTGTATGCCCACACGGAGGTTGTTTTAAGCCTCGTTCTCCTCTTCTTCCTTAGAGGAGGAATGAAAGCTGCCTGCCAAAACCAACTGGCCAAATGCCACAGTGGGCAAAATGGCATAGAAGGTACTGGAGAAAGCCTCCACCCCTGCCACTACGGTGAACCCGTAGAACACGGTTGCTAGTGCGATGGAGAACAGGAAGTCCTCTATCACGTCCTTCACGGAGAAGGACTTGCCAATGACTTCGAGGACGATGGCCTCTACAGTCATGGCGGGAACCAAGGAGAGCATCACCCCGTACATGGGGTAGCGCACGGCCATTTCGGCATTGCCGAAAATGGCATGCGCTCCCCACGCGAGGAGGGGAAGCACGGCAGCCAGCAACAGGGGGAACCTGTGCTTGGCCACCACCCTTTTTGACAGAACTGCCAGTAGCAGAACTGCCAAAAAGGTAATTACAGTCCGGACACGCAGTCCCCAGAAGAGGATAGTGTCCAGGACAGAGGCTTTCGCCCCGAAGGAGGGAATGAGCCCCACCCAAGCTGTCACGAAGACAGCAACGGCCAGAACGGCCAGGGCGGTAGCTAACCACTGAAGAATTTTTTTAATAATTGTCATAATCTTTATCTTTTCTCCTTTTTTTTTGACGGCCTGGGCATCGACCATCAGGATATCCGCACAATAGCGCGGGATGCCCATTGTTATGTGGGCTTACAGTTTTACATATATATTATAACACAAAAATGCAAAAAAAGCAAATAAGACAAACTTTTCATTTCTTACATCTCACAACTTAAACAACAATTTATATGCATAAAATAGGACAAACCATCATATACATTATATAAGGGGAGTGTGTAAAAATGATGAAAAGATTTTTTAAGTTAAATTTAAAACTATGGAAAATAATGAAGGAGAATATGATATTATCAACAGCAATAATTATTTTTATTACATTTGCATTTCTAAATAGTTTATTAATTTATAATTTTGTACAAGTTCTGCAATTGATATAATGTTGCAATTTGCCCAGAAGTGCGACCCATACAATTTTGTAGCAAAGAAATAATCATGCGTCTGCTTACCGTACCCTTGATTTTTTATGAGATTTATTATAGAATAAGCACATAAAAAGGAGATTTATTAAATTATGTCAGATTTTGTGCATTTACATATCCATAGTGAGTTTAGTTTGCTTGATGGAGCTAATAGAATAAAGGATTTACCGGTTAGGGCTAAAGAGCTTGGAATGAAGGCTATGGCTATTACAGACCATGGGGTTATGTATGGTGTCATTGATTTTTATAAAGCCTGCAAAAAAGAGGGGATAAAACCTATTATAGGTTGTGAATGCTATGTTGCAAAAAGAAGTAGATTTAATAAAGAAGCGGGTATTGATAATTCATATAATCATTTAATTTTGTTGGCTAAGAATAATCAGGGTTATAAAAATCTTAGTAAAATGGTTTCACTTAGCTTTGTTGAGGGATATTATTATAAGCCAAGGATTGATAAGGAACTGCTTGAGAAATATCATGAAGGGGTTATAGCTTTGAGTGCTTGTTTAGCAGGAGAGGTTAATCAATATATTTTAGCTAATGATATGGATAAAGCAGAGGAAACAGCTTTATGGTTTAAGAATGTTTTTGGGAAAGATTATTATTTAGAGATTCAAAATAATGGTATAAAAGAACAGGTGCTAGTTAATCAAAAGTTGATTGAGATGTCTAGAAAATTGAATATTCCACTTGTTGCTACAAATGATGCTCATTATTTAAAAAAAGAGGACGCATATAATCATGAGGTTTTATTATGTATTCAAACTGGAAAGAAAATGAAAGATGAGGACAGAATGAGATTTGAAACAGATGAGTTATATGTGAAAAGTCCAGAGGAGATGAGTGATTATTTTAAAAATATACCAGAGGCAATAGAAAATACGGTGAAGATTGCAGATGAGTGTAACGTAGAATTTGAATTTGGACATACCATACTTCCTAATTATGATGTGCCAGAGGGATATGCTACACACTATGATTTCTTCAAGAAGTTATGTGATGATGGAATAAAGAAAAGATATGGAGATAATCCTTCAAAGGAAATATTGGATAGAGCTGAATATGAACTTTCTGTTATTTCCAAAATGGGGTATGTTGATTATTATTTGATTGTTTGGGATTTTATTCATTATGCAAAAACTCATGATATACCAGTAGGACCAGGGCGTGGTTCTGGTGCAGGTTCAATCCTTGCCTATGCAATTGAGATAACAGATATTGACCCAATAAAATACAATTTGCTTTTTGAGAGATTTTTAAATCCTGAAAGAATAAGCATGCCTGATTTTGATGTTGATTTTTCAGATGAGAAAAGACAGCAGGTTATTGATTACGTGTCAGACAAATATGGTGCTGATCATGTTTCTCAGATTATAACTTTTGGTACAATGTCCGCAAAAATGGTAATTAGAGATGTTGGACGTGCTTTAGATTTACCTTATGCAGAGGCAGATAGATTAGCGAAAATGATACCTAATGAATTACATATTACAATTAAGAAGGCAATGGAGGAAAATAGAGAACTAAGAGAGCTATATGAGAATGATGAAAATATAAAAAAATTATTAAATATAGCAATGGCACTTGAAGGAATGCCTAGACAGGCTTCGACACATGCTTGTGGTGTTGTTATAACAAAAGAACCAGTAGATACATATGTACCATTGAATGTAAAAGATGGAACAGTGGCTACGCAATATATAATGACTACCCTAGAAGAGTTAGGGTTGTTAAAAATGGACTTTTTGGGATTAAGAACTTTAACTGTGATAGATGATGCAACACGAATGATTAAAGAGAGTAAGGGAATAGATGTAGAATATGATGAGGAAATGAAGGATCCAAAGGTATATAAATTATGGGCTGAGGGTAAATCAATGGGAATATTCCAATTTGAGAGTGCAGGAATGACTAAATTTATGAAGGAGTTAAAACCAGACTGCCTAGAAGATATTATAGCAGGAGTTTCTCTATATAGACCTGGACCTATGGACCAAATTCCAAGGTATATTCAGAATAAACTAGACCCAGAACATGCTGTTTATACTCATCCATCTTTAATTCCAATATTAAATGTTACATATGGCTGCATGGTGTATCAGGAACAGGTTATGCAAATAGTTCGCGATTTGGCTGGTTATTCTCTTGGTAGAGCTGACTTGGTTAGACGTGCAATGGGAAAGAAAAAATTGGACGTAATGGCTAAGGAAAGAGATATATTTATAAATGGCGAAGTAGATGAAGAGGGCAATGTTATAGTGCCTGGGTGTGTTCGCAATGGCATAAATGCTGAGGATGCTAATAAGATTTTTGATGAAATGGCAGAGTTTGCCAAATATGCTTTTAATAAATCTCATGCTGCAGCATATGCAGTTGTATCATATAGGACTGCGTATTTAAAAGCATATTATCCAGAGGAACTAATGGCTGCAACATTAAACAGTTATTTAGGAAATTTGGATAGAGTACCATTATATATAGATGAATGTAAAAATATGAACATTCAAATATTAAGACCTGATATTAACAAAAGTAAAACAAAGTTTACTGTTGATGATGGAAAGATTAGATTTGGTCTTGGAAGTGTAAAAAATGTAGGTACAGCTGTTGTTGATGCGATTGTTAAGAATAGAGAAGAGAATGGAGAGTATAAGAGTTTTACAGATTTTTGTGAAAGAGTTCAAGATGATGCTGTAAATAAGAAGTGTATTGAAAGTTTGATTAAAGCTGGTGCATTTGATGAGTTTGGAATTTCTAGGAGTACGTTGCTTGCATCTTTTGAGAACATTATTGATACTATACACAATGAGAGCAGAAGAAGTTATCAAGGGCAAGTAAGTATGTTTGATTTAGGTGGGGAAAGTGAAGAAGATAAAGGCGTTACTGAGTTTAAATATACATATGATTTTAAGAAGGAATTTTCAGAAAAAGAGCTTTTATCTATGGAAAAAGAGATGTTAGGAATTTATATATCAGGACATCCTTTAGAAAAGATGAGAGAAGAGATAGAAAGACAGACTAATATAAATACAATTGATATGAAGGAAACTATAGAACAATTAGAGAACGGTGAAAATTGTAATTTTAAAGATGGACAAATTGTTAAATATGCTGGAATTATATCAAGTATTAAGAAGAAGTATACTAAAAATAATACTTTAATGGCATTTGTTACTATTGAAGATTTGTATGGAGCTACAGAGGTTATAGTTTTTGAGAGCTGTTATCAAAAAGCAGCGAATTACTTAATGGTGGACAATGTAGTATTAGTAACAGGAAGATTAAGCATAAAAGAAGAGTCAGACATATCTATAGTTGCAAATGATATAACAGAATTAACTAAGAAAGAAACTGTAAAGTTAAGGCTTGATATAACTGGAGTTGACGAAGAAATAAAAGAAAAACTGAGAGGTGCATTAAGATTTTTTGCAGGAGATAGGAATAATTTACCAGTAGAGATAATTGATGGAGAACAGATAAAACCATGTGGAGGAATTTTTTCTAATAGAGATACCATAAAACAATTTAAAGAAATTTTAGGAGAAGACAGAGTAAAAATCTAAGATTTTAACTCTGTCTTTTTTTGTCGATGACTTCCTATAAATCGTCAAAACTTCCTATGTTTTGCTATTGGAAAATATTTCCAATAAATGTATAATATTGTTACAATTCACAGCATATAAAAATTAATATGAATAGTTGTGAATGTTAAATTTAAAAGGGGTGAGGTTGTGAATATTAAATACAATGAAGTGGACAAGCTATTAACTTGCCAAATTACTGAAGAGATTGACCATCATACTACAGAAAAAATAAGGAGGATTTTAGACGATGAAATTGAAAGATATATTCCTAATAGAATTATATTTGACTTTGATAAGGTTTCTTTTATGGATAGTGCCGGAATCGGAATGATTTTAGGAAGGTATAAGATAATACGAATGTTAGGTGGAAGTGTGGAAATGATTAATGTCAAATCAAATGTTAGAAAAATTTTTGAAATGAGTGGAATACCTAAAATAATACCGATTAAATAGAAGGTGTAAGGAAAGCTCCTCAAAAAGAAAGGAATACGAGTAAATATGGAAAATAGAATAAAATTAGAACTTATGAGTAAATCATGTAATGAGGCTTTTGCGAGAGTTGCAATAGCAGCGTTTGTATCACAATTAGATCCAACTATTGAAGAAATTGCAGATATAAAGACAGCTGTGTCAGAGGCTGTTACCAATTGCATAATACATGGGTATGAAGAGAAAGAAGGAATAATATATATTAATTGTGTTTTAAAAAATAGAGAAGTAACAATTGAAGTAAAGGACAATGGAATTGGAATAGAAAACATAAACATGGCTAAAGAACCTTTATACACATCTAAACCCGAACTAGAAAGATCAGGCATGGGATTCACAATAATGGAAAGTTTTATGGACGAAGTTAGGATTGAGTCGATTGTAGGCATGGGAACAAAAGTGACCATGCGAAAAATAATAAAGTAGAGAAGGAGCATAGATGTTTGAAAACAATATAGAAGATGTGAGAAAGGCTCAACTTCGGTGATGAAGATACAATGACTAGACTCATTGAGGCTAATCGAGGATTAATATGGAGCATAGTAAAGAGGTTTGCAGGAAGAAATCATGAAACAGAAGATTTATACCAGATAGGTTGTATGGGATTTATAAAAGCAATAAAAAGATTTGATACAAGTTTTGATGTTCAACTTTCAACATATGCAGTTCCTTATATAATGGGAGAAATAAAGAAGTATATAAGAGATGATGGGATAATAAAGGTTAGTAGGAGTGTAAAGGAGTTAGGAGTTAGAATAAAACAGCTACAAAACGAGTATTTAAAGAAAAATCAAGAGGAAATAAATATAGGACAGATTTCTAAGGAGTTAAATGTAGATAAGGAAGATATTATTTTTGCAATGGAGGCACAGAGGCCGGTTGAGTCTATTTATCAAGAGGAAAAAAATGATGATAATAATAAAAGAGAAATGATTTCAAAGATACCGGCAAACGAAAATCAAGAAACGAACATAGTCACTAATATGGCGCTAAATCAAATTATTAACAATCTTGAGACTAGGGAAAAACAAATAATAATGTTGAGATTTTATAAAGATAAAACACAAAGTGAGGTTGGAAAATTGCTAGGAATATCACAAGTTCAAGTATCTAGAATTGAAAAGAGTGTGCTACAAAAAATGAAACAAAGATTGGAGGCATGATGAAAAGGATAATTATTTTTTGTTTGGTTCTAATATTATTGTGCTTTTTAATACCGATAATTTTTACAAGCAGATTTGACACTTTACAAACTTTTTCAGAGGAAGAAAGTATAACAGATATAGAAGAACTGAAGGTGGATATATCATATGATTATAATGATTATACAACAATCAAGTTGCTACATACAGAGACTAATGAAGTTGAAGAAGTTAATTTAGATGAATATCTTTGCAATGTAGTGTCTGCAGAAATACCCGCAAACTATGATGAAGAAGCATTGAAGGCACAGGCAATTGTGGCAAGAACGTATACAATATATACGATAATAAAGAATTCAGGAAAACATGGAGAGGCAGATTTATGCGATTCTTCAAGTTGTTGCCAGGCTTGGATTTCTAAAGAGGATAGGTTGAACAAATGGGAAGAGAGCCTAAGAGGAGAGTATTGGAATAAAATTGTGGAAGCTGTAAATTCAACAATAGGTGAGGTTGTGACATATGAGGGTGAAGTTATTAATGCTTTGTATCATGCAAATAGTGGAGGAATAACAGAAATCGCATCTGGAGTGTGGGGAGGAGGAGATTATCCATATTTACAGAGTGTAGAGACTTCTCGGAGAAGAAGGATATACGCAGTATAGTTCAGAAGCGGTATATACATATTCGGAGATAGAGAACAAAATGAAAGAGAGTTATGAGAACTTTGAGTTTGGGAATGACAGAGCAATACAAATATTGGAATATAATACTAGCGGAAGAGTAAAAACAATTCAGATAGGGAATATTAATCTGTCAGGGGTAGAGGCAAGAACTATTTTTGGATTGAAATCTGCGAATTTTGAGGTTAATATAGATGGAGAAAGCGTTACATTTAGTGTGATTGGGTATGGACATGGAGTTCGGAATGAGCCAAACAGGAGCGGATGCATTGGCGAAGCAAGGGTATACATATGAAGAAATTATAAAACATTATTATAC
>CAZWIF010000045.1:0-11245 GCA_964634355.1 uncultured Clostridium sp. | reverse complement strand
AAAAAAGAAATTTGAACATATGGTCAAAAAAAATAATGAGTTATAATTTTTTAAAAATTATAACTCATACAATTTATCTTATACCATATTATCAATTTTATTTTTTAAAGATTTTATTTTATTTTTTGTAACTTCAATTTCTTTTTTATTACTTTCAATTTCTTTTTTGTAAGTAGAAGTTAATCTTTCTAGGTATTCTTCATTTAAATCATTTACTGAAATTATTCCCTTTTCAAAATCTGATTTTATTTTTTCAAAATTAGAATCATAATTATCCATATTATTTTTCCTCTCCATTCATTCTTGGCATTTTTATCTCAATTTGCTTAGCAGAATATAATTTAGATAATTTTTGATAATTTTCTTCATCTTTCATTCTTTTATCTCTTGTAGCTAAAGCCTCTCTTTTCATAGCCTCTAAAGCAACACCAACTGCAGAATGTTTTACTGCAGGATCATCTAAGCCCATATCATCAATTTTAGTAGAAAATTCTTCTGATTCTCTAATAACAAATCTATCTTCTATACTACAAGCTTCACTAAATTCTCGTGAATCGATCAATTGTGATATTCTTTCTGCTAATTCCTCTCCCTGTAAACTTGTTAAGTCCTCAATTCCTTTCAAAGCTCCTGTTGTTACTAAATCTGCATTTAATCCTAGATATAACTCTGCTGTTTTTCTGGCAACTTTAGAATATACCAACCAATCATCTCTAGATACTTTCTTTTTCATATCTAGACAAAAACCTTCATCTAAATTTCTAGTTCTATATAACATTTCGTCTTGTACATCTATAAATCGTTCATCATCAGCCAATTCTTGTCTTGAAAATTCTATTTTACTTTTAATATCTTCAACTATAGTACCTGCTGGAATAGCAAAGCCATAAATCTCTGTTCCATCTGAAGTTTCATCTCTATACACAAATCCCAAATTTCTATAATCTTCCAAAGATTTACCAATTTTTCTTAATGACATATATCCACCTGAATCTGGTAAGCCATATTTAACTCTTTCTGGACTAGAAAAACCTAATTGCTTAAGTGCCATATCTAACTTTTTCTTTCTTAAATCTAAAATATCGTAACCAGAAACTCCACAAATTTCATGAGAATATATTTCTTTTACAACATCATAAATTGTTCTTGCTGTAGAATCAATATGATTATTTCCCATACTTTTAGGATCAAATCTATAATCTACAAATTCTTCTTCCATACTATCAGAATCTGAAAAAGATATTCTCTTATCATCATATAATGAAACTGTAAAACATTCATCAGTACCTCTAGAAGTGAATTTCCATTTATCAGCTTCTCTTTCAATTGTTTCAAAAAACACCTTTCCATCAGCTTGAAGTCTCATTGGCAAATCTGCACTAAATGTTCCATCTACCTTTTTATATACGTCTATGTTTTTTCCTTTATAATTTATTATAAATTTTTCCATATAGAAGTTTTCCTCCTTATATCTTTAGTTTATAAGCACTATTCATCTTTAATTATACCACATTTTACATAAAAAGGCAACATTTGGATATTTATTATGTCTCAATACAACTCAATATATAATTAATTATTTTTTTCAATATATTCAGTATATTTATACTCTTGATAATTATTAGAATCGAATTTCAATATATCACTATCTGTAACAGTATTATAAGAATATGTTAATAGTGTTGTAGAATATAATTCTAAACTATCTTCATTTAAATTATAATACTCAACTCTTGATATACTTTGTTGTTCTTCATCTATGTAAAAATACACTTTAGTTTCATCTGTCATCCCTAAAAAATAATTTTGGGGCATAACAGAAAATTTAAGATATCCATCCTTTTCTTCAAGATATTCATAAGTATCTTTAGATACCTCTACCATATTTTTATAAAAATTTAAAGCTTCTACTATTGGATTTATACTTAGTTCATCGATATTATAAGAAGTTATCTCTTTTGAATCATGAATGATATTTATTTGTTTTTTAGTCTCAAAATTAAATAAATATTCCTGAATTATACTATTCACATTAGAAACACGTTTATATATTTCGCTATCTTTGCAATATATTTCAGATATTAGATTACTTTCAGTATTATTTTCTAAATAAATTTCTTCTTTCAAATACATATTATTTGTAATTTTAGGTTCTATTAAAGATAGTGCGTTATCTACAGTATTTTTTTGCTTTTGCATAAAAAATATTAAAATAACAATTATGATAAGTACTATTAATATTAGTAAAAAACATATTTTTTTCATATTTACCTCCATTAATTAATATATTTTAAATTATAACATATGCAATTTTTCTAATTAAGTTAGATTTTTGTGATATCAACTGGTGTTAAATCTTTCTCTTGAGTATCATCTTCTATAGCTTTATATAAAGCATTTACAGTATCTAATGATGTAAAACAAGGTATTTTACACTCAACAGCCATTCTTCTAATTCTAAATCCATCTCTATTCGCTTCTTTTCCTTTTGTAGGAGTATTAATAACGAAATTAATTTTTCCTGATTCTATTAAATCAATTATACTATTTTTTCCTTCCCACAATTTTTCAATTACAGTTGATTCAACACCATGACTTTTTAAGAACTTAGCCGTTCCCGTAGTAGCATAAATATTAAATCCTTTATTTTTAAACTTCTTAGCTATAGGAAGCATTTCTTCTTTATCTTTATCTCTTACAGTAATTAAGATAGAACCTTTTGTAGATACATTTGTACCGGAAGCTATAAAAGCTTTTAATACTGCATTTTCAAATTTTTTAGATACACCTAAAACCTCTCCTGTTGATTTCATTTCAGGGCCTAAACTTGTATCTGCATTCTTAATTTTTTCAAATGAGAATACCGGCATTTTTACACATATGTAATCACTCTTTTTATACAAACCTGTTCCATAGCCTAAATCTTTTAATTTTTTTCCTAAAATTACATTTGTTGCAATATCAATCATTGGAAGATTTGTAACTTTACTAATATAAGGAACTGTTCTACTTGAACGAGGATTTACTTCAATTATATAAACTTCTCCATTACTTATAATAAATTGAATATTTAGTATTCCTATAACATTAAGTTCTTTTGCTATTTTTTCTGTATATTCAATAATCTTTTTTTCATGAACTTTCTCGACATTTTGTGTTGGATATACAGAAATGCTATCTCCAGAGTGAACACCAGCTCTTTCTAAATGTTCCATTATTCCAGGAATTAATATATTTTCACCATCACATATAGCATCAACTTCTACTTCTCTTCCTAAAATATATTTATCAACTAAAATAGGATGTTCTTGAGCTATTGTATTTATTTCATTTACATATTCTTCAATTTCTTTATCATCATAAGCTATTGCCATTCCCTGACCGCCCAAAACATATGAAGGTCTTACTAATACTGGATATCCTAAATTATTTGCAACTTTTTTAGCTTCTTCTACAGTATAAATTGTACTTCCCTTTGGTCTTAAAATTCCACAATTATTTAAAGCTTCATCAAATTCTTTTCTATCTTCTGCTCTATCCATATCAACTTCTTGTGTTCCTAATATTTTCACACCCATATCTGATAAAGCTTTTGTTAATTTAATAGCAGTTTGTCCACCAAATTGAACTATTGCACCATAAGGCTTTTCTACATTTACTATATTTTCAACATCCTCAGCTGTTAATGGCTCAAAATATAATTTATCTGCTATATCAAAGTCTGTACTTACTGTTTCTGGGTTATTATTTACAATTATTGTTTCGTATCCTTTTTTCTTTAATGCCCAAACACCATGAACACTACAATAATCAAATTCTATTCCTTGCCCAATTCTTATTGGACCAGACCCTAATACCATAACTTTCTTTTTATTAGACTCTTTTACTTCGTTTTCATCATCATAGCTTGAATAATAATAAGGTGTTTTTGCCTCAAACTCAGCTGCACATGTATCTACCATTTTGAAATTTGCTATAATTCCATTTTTGCTACGTAAATTTTTTATTTCATTTTCTGTTTTTCCAGAAAGTTTAGCAATTATTTTATCTGTAAATCCAAATTTCTTTGCTTTTTCAAGCATCTTAGAATTCATTTGATTTAATTCTAATTCTCTTTCCATTTTTACTAATTTATAAATAATTCCAATAAAAAATCTATCTATTGTTGTTATTTCATGAATTCTTTCAACTGAAATTTCTTTTCTAATTGCTTCAGCAATAACAAAAATTCTTTCATTATCAACAATTTTTAATCTTTCTTCTAATTCTGATTTTTCCAAATTTTTTAATTTATCTAAGCTAAAATATTCTACATTTTCCTCTAATGAACGAATTGCTTTCATTAATCCAGCCTCTAAATTAGGAGCTATTGCCATAACTTCTCCAGTAGCTTTCATTTGTGTACCCAAAACTCTACTAGCAGTAAGGAATTTTTTAAATGGCCATTTTGGTATTTTTACTACTACATAATCAAGAACAGGTTCAAAACAAGCATATGTTTTTCCTGTTACTTCATTTTTTATCTCATCTAATGTATATCCAAGTGCAATTTTACTTGCAACTTTTGCAATTGGATAACCTGTTGCTTTTGATGCAAGAGCTGATGAACGACTTACCCTTGGATTAACTTCTATTACAGCATATTCAAAACTTGTTGGATTTAATGCAAATTGAACATTACATCCACCTTCTATTTTCAATGCTGAAATGATTTTTATAGCTGAAGTTCTAAGCATTTGATATTCTTTATCAGATAATGTTTGTGAAGGAGCAACAACAATGCTATCACCTGTATGTACACCAACTGGATCTATATTTTCCATATTGCATACTGTAATACAATTTCCTTTGCTATCCCTCATTACTTCATACTCAATTTCTTTCCATCCTGTAATACATTTTTCAACTAAAATTTCATTTACTCTAGACATTCTTATACCAGAACCAGCAATTTCTTCTAATTCTTCCATTGTATAAGCAATACCTCCACCAGTACCTCCTAAAGTATATGCTGGTCTAATAATTACTGGTAATCCAATTTGATTTGTAAAATCAACAGCATCTTCAACTGTATGAACAACTTTGCTAGCTATACATGGCTCATTAATTGATTCCATCATATCTTTAAAACATTGTCTATCTTCTGCATTTCTAATTCCATCAACGCCAGTTCCTAAGAGTCTTACATGTTTTTCTTTTAAAAATTCGCTTTCAGCAAGTTCCATTGCTAAATTAAGTCCTGTTTGACCACCTAAATTTGGAAGTATGCTATCTGGCTTCTCTATGTTTATTATTTTCTTTACAGTTTCAACAGTAAGTGGTTCTATATAAATCTTATCAGCCATATTTTTATCAGTCATTATTGTTGCTGGATTAGAATTTACTAAAACAACTTCTAATCCTTCTTTTTTTAATTCTCTACATGCTTGTGTTCCTGCATAATCAAATTCTGCTGCTTGACCTATTATAATAGGTCCTGATCCTATAACTAAAACTTTCTTTATACTTTTATTTTTTGGCATTTTATTACTCCTTTACTGATTTATTAGTTCTATAAATTCATCAAAAATATATGCTGTATCTTCAGGGCCTGGACAAGCTTCTGGATGAAATTGTACTGTAAAAATATTTTTATTTTTATATCTTAATCCTTCTACTGTTCCATCATTTAAATTAATATGAGATACTTCTGCAATTTTCTTGTCTACACTTTCTTCTAATATATAATATCCATGATTTTGAGATGTTATATGAACTCTACCTTCCTTTAAATCTTTTACTGGATGGTTTGGTCCTCTATGACCATATTTTAATTTCGCTGTTTTAGCACCAGTAGCAATTCCCATAAGTTGATGACCTAAACAAATTCCTAAAATTGGTATATTAGTATTATATAGTTTTTTTACATTTTTTATTTGAAACTCACAATCTTGTGGATTTCCTGGTCCATTTGAAAGCATTATTCCATTTGGTTTATATGCAATTACAGCCTCAGCAGATGTATTTGCTGGAAATACAGTTACTTCAACTCCTCTTTTTAATAATGAATTTACTATATTATGTTTAAATCCATAATCAATTAAAGCAACTTTTTTAGATCTACCTCTTCCATAAGTTCTTATCTGAGTTGAGGTTACTTTTTCTACAACTTTTCCTACTTCATAATTTCTAATTTTTTCCATTATTTCATCAATATTATTAATATTAGAAGTAACATACCCCTTCATTGTTCCAGCATCTCTTAATATTTTAGTTAACTTCCTTGTATTTATATTAGTAAGACCTGGAACTTTGTAATCTCTTAAAAATTTCTCAAGATTAAATTTAGTTCTAAAATTACTTTCAAATTCTGCCATTTCATGAATAAAAACAGCTTTTGCCCAAATACGTTCAGATTCACAATCTTCTGGTATAACACCATAATTTCCAATTAATGGATATGTCATTACTATACCTTGTCCTGCATATGAAGGGTCTGTAAATGTCTCAATATATCCCGCCATTCCTGTATTAAATACAACTTCACATGCCGTATCAACGTTATATCCTATTCTTTCTCCTTCAAAAATTTCGCCATTTTCTAGTACTAAATACCCTACCATTTTTTCATCCTTTCTTTATTATATATATCTTATGTTGATTAAAAAAAAACACTAAATAAATTAGTGTTTTTTTAAGTAAAAATTATTTAAATTAAAAATTGAAAATGTAAATAAAACTATTAAATAAATAGCAGTAATAAATGAACTAATTTGTTTTTTTATTCTTTTTATGCTATTTATAATTAACATCCTTATTATTTCCTTTCATTATTTACACTGTTTTACATTTTACTATATTTTATGAAAAAAATCAAGTACTAATAATTATATATTTTAACGACCGCCACAGCTTCCACCGCCGCCTCCGGCCTCCACCGCTGCTTCCGCCAGAGAAACCGCCTCCGCCGCCGCTTCCACTACTACTAGATGAATGTGCTATATTATAAGCAGATTGAGCTGCATCATATACTCTCTCTAAATTCATACTAAAATTACTAAAATAGTCTTCTCCAAATCTAGGATCTGATATTATATTCCAATAAGTATATCTTCCAACATAATGAGTTCCATAATTCTCATTATCAATTACAAACATTTCTGGATGAATTACTTTCAATTGTTTTATGACTCTCTTAGAAATTCCAAATACTGTAGCATATACTAAAAACTTTTCCCATAAAACAATATCTGGAACTGTTTTTTCTTTTAATAAAGAATAATTTTCCATGTATCTTTTTAGGGCTTTCCATTCTATTTGTTCTCTATATCCTTTTTCTGAAAGTACTATTACTCTTTTGGCATTCTTTGAGCAAGTAATCATTCCTGCTATTACCCCTATATAAATTGTAGGTAGAAGAATGGAAATTGGTGATAACCATGTTGTAACAAGTAACATTGTAATATATATATATTTTTTGGTTCTCCAACTTTTAGAAACTTTTAACCTATCAGCTCCTAAATTACCACACTCTTTATGATAATCTTCTGCTAATTCTTGAATTCTACCTAATTTGACATAGAATTTATTATAATTTGCTCTTGCATAATTTGAAAATTCTTTTGTAGTTATACTATCTTTAGTTCCTATGGCAGTTACTAATATATCATATACTATTTTTTCATCTTTTGTTAATTCTACATTTTTATTTTCTTTTACCATTATCCTTACTTCTTTTTGATCTATTGGTTCAAATTCAACAAGACCTTTTAAGCATAAATCTAATATTGTAGCAGAAAAAACCCTTGAAATAATTGATCTCATAGAAGAAGCATTATTATTAAATTCATAAAGATATGCCGCTCTTGCTGGTGTTGCATTTTCTTCATTAGGGATTTCCCTAAAATATTCTAATTCACTCTTTGGATAAGAATATTCTTCTTCTAATTTTTTTCCTATTTTTATATATTTTCTTATCTTAAAGAAAAAGAATAATATAATTATTGCATTTCCACCAATAACAAATGTAAGAAACCATGAAACTATTTTTCTAGTTTGTTCTCTTTCTGCATTAGCTTCATCTGCCCATTTTTGTTCTTCTTCCATTATTGAACTTAATTTATCTATATCATATACATTTGTACATTCTTCGTAAACATTCTCTTCAGTAACAATTCTAACTTCCAACATTTGGTTAGTACTTAATGATGGTAAAGAAAAAACTACTTCATCATTAGATTTTTTTTGAATTTCACCACTTAAATCACCATGTGCCCATACTCTAAGTTTTTCAATATCAGTTACTTTTCCTGGCAATTTTATTGTACCTGTAATATTTTTTCCTCCTATTCCATTATTAGTACTTAAAAACATCCAATATAATTCTGTACAATCATTATATATTTTCACAGCGTCTTTTACTTTGTAATAAATTTTATATGTTCTTGTAGCGCTAGAATTATCCAAACCAACATTCCAAGCGATCTCAAATGTTGCATAATTTATTTGTAAACCATAATAACAACCACTTGTAACATGATATTGTTCTTGATAAATTTGTTTTAAAGGTGTTTCTACACCATTTTCAACAAGAGAAACTTTTACATCACTAATACCAGAATATTTAGTTGTGTCTAATTCAAAATCTTTAAATAAAGTATTTGTTTCACTTATACTTATGTCCCATGTTTCAATTACATCCATACTTCCATCTGAATTAACAGAAACATCATAATCAAGCGCATTCCATTTCTGAGTTCCTGCATATGAACGGATATTAAATAATAGTACGAAAAGTGCAAACAATAAAAAAACAAATAATACTTTTTTCCTTAGTTCCATAATATACATTGCTTAATCCCCTTTTCAATTTTAAATTAATAAATAATAAAATTATTTATTAATTTAAGTCAAAATAAATTAGAATGCAATAATATAGAACTTTTATTTTTTCTTTAGTTTTCTGTAAGATTGTTCTATCACAATTTTACAAAAATAAATCTGTATGCTATTTTATTGCATATTTTTTTATTTTTTAAATTATATAATACTTTTTATATTTCTACTAGCTTTATTTTAAAAAAAATGTTTTTTAATAAAAATGTTACATTTCATATAAATTATATATCAATTTATATAATATTAATTGTAAATAATAACCACAAAAATCCCTGGCACAAATTAATGTGCCAGGGATTAAAAAAGGATTTTTGTTTATTGCTCGTAAATATGGTCTTATTTATTATTAATTAAAATATCATATAAAGGTGAATCAGAAGTTATCGTAATCGTTCCGCCTTCCGCAAGCGAAGTTTTCAAAGTTTCAAGTCCTACAATATAATTGTAAAACTCTTCCCTTTCCGCAGAAGAACTATACGCTTCAGAAAGAATTCGGAAATATTCACTTTCTCCTTCTGCTTTAGTATCTGCAGCAACAACTTCTGCATCAGAGATTATCTCTCTTACTTCTTTATCAGTCTGGCTTCTAATCGCGGTGGCCTCTTTCTGACCATTTGCTTCATACTCAGCGGCAATAACAGCTCTTTCAGAAATCATTCTGTTGTATACTGCCTCTTTGTTATCTGTAGGCAGATCCAAAAGCTTCATTTCGATCTGAGTTATCTCTATGCCGTACTGACTTAAACTTGTTACCTTTTTCAAAATACTGCTTCCAAGGCTTCCATCTTTTCCACTAATAACATCTTCCTGACTAGTAGCAGAAATTACGTTTTTCATGGCATTATAGACAGCAACATCAATACGACTTTGAGCAACACTCTCCGAAGACAGTGTCTGATAATATAACTTCGTATCTACAATCTGCCAAGTGACATAGCAATTGGCTATCATTGTTTTTTTGTCAGAAGTTATAACTTCAGATTCAGAAACATCATATAGCCGTTCTCCAACATAGATGTCTTTCGAAGTCTGAATAATAGGTACTTTAAAATAAAGTCCCGTGTCCTCTTTAACCTTAACCACCTGTCCAAACTGAAATACAAGAACGCTGTTCTCAGGTGTATTGTAAGATATACTGCTAAAGAGAATTATCAGCGCAATTACCGCTACAATTCCACCGATAATAGGCTTAAGAATGCTTTTTTCCTTTTTCTGGTTTTCCATAATAATGTCCTCCTTTATTACTCAGATTCTGCAGTTGAACCAGCTACAGCAGCTGCTGAAACATCTCCATCAACAACAATTACCTTGGCATCATCTGAAACAATAATCTTCATATTAGGAAGAATTTCTTCCATTGCCTCATAATACAAACGTGCCTTTACTGTATCAGGATTAAGCTGATATTGAGAGAACAAGGCTTCAAAATTAGCAATTTCTTCTTTTGCTTCATTAATCCTTTCAGTCTTAATTGCTTCAGCTTCCTGCTTGACTTTGTCAGCCTCAGCTTCTGCAGCAGGCAATTCTGTATTTGCATACTCATTTGCATTATTAATTACACTGTCTGCATTCTGTTTTGTGTTCTCCACATTTTTGAATGCAGCAGATACCTCAGCAGTAGGAGGCTCAGAATCCTGGATCTTAACAGATAATACAGTAAGTCCTGTATTGTGATGTTGCAATTCAGAAATGATATCATCATAAACTGCAATTTCAATTTCCGTTTTTCCTGTAGTCAATACGGAATCAACATCATATTGCCCTACTGTATTTCGTATTGCTGATTGTGCAATATTCTGCAGTACACCTTCTGGATCATCTGTTCCATAGCAATACACTACAGGATCACTGATTCTGTATTCCAAGTAGAAGTCTATGTTCACAAAATTAAAATCACTTGTGATCATAAGACTATCTTCTTCTTCGCTTTCATCGGATTCAAAATCATATCCGATTGCCATACCCTGAGTTGTTGAATCATATACATGTTTCTGAGTCAAAAATGGAACTTTAAAATGCATTCCTGCTCCATCAATCGCAGATGTTTCACCAAAAAAGCTAACAAATCCGATTTCCTGTTCATTGGTTATAAAAATAGAATTAAATAACGCAATAACAATAACAATGATTGCAAATCCAATATAGATTTTGGGGACTGCCTTTTTGAAAGTCCGATAATCATCCTCATAATCTCCGTCAGAAACGCTTTCCTGCTCAAGCTTCCTTCCGACAACATTGATTACTGTTGTCATAATAATAAATGCTGCCAAAAAAATAAAGATCCAAAGCATAATAATATTCTCCTCCTGTTTTTATTGTTAGGACCTAGTTACGAAACAATTTAAACCTCCTTTTTTAGATTTGGGAC
>CAZWIF010000044.1:0-11283 GCA_964634355.1 uncultured Clostridium sp. | reverse complement strand
TGATGGAGCAATGAAAATTGAAAGTAAAAGACTTATTTTAAGAAATTGGGAAGATAGCGATGTAGAAGATATAGTAGAAGGATTAAATAATATAGAGATTGCAGAATGGATGAATGATTTTCAAGTAACTGATTATACAGGAAGAAGTGGACAAATTACTACATTAGTTGGAGAAAAAGAATGAAAACCATTATCCTGTAATACTAGGGGAACAAATCGGGAAGCCTTAATATGCACTGCATTTTAACTTTCCTGTATGGCTTTCCGTAAATTTGTTCTGGCGCCGAATTTCTTGAAAAGAAATTCGTGTGCATCTTGTCGCGAAGCGTTTTTATATAATAGGAAAGTATTACTTTCCTATTATATAAAAAAACAGAAAAATAGGAAAAATCTTAATTTTTCCTATTTTTCCTATTTTTTATATAGTGGTTATATGAGTTAGGCTATTTTATACAGCTTCTTGATTTTGTATATCTGTATTCTCTACTTCTGCATTTTCAGCCGTGTCATCATCTTCTTTGATAACTTCCAAACTTGAAATTGATACTTCATAAGCTGTTCTATCTTCAATAGTACCATCTTCATGCTTCTTTTGATATACTCTTGATTGAACTCTTCCTACTGCCTTTACACCAGTACCAGTTTCCAATGTATCACAAAATCTTGCAGTTCTTCCCCATGCTATTGCAGGTATATAATCAGATTTGTTATATGCTCTATTGACTGCTAATAATGCATCTGCAATTTCACGTCCAAATGGAGTTTTTCTATAAATTGGTTTTTTACAAATATGACCAATTAAAGTCACTTCATTTGATACTGTTAAATCTATATCTTCGTCTGTTTCTGCTCTTTCTTCAATTTCTTCTTCTGGAATTACATCCTTTGCAAATACTGTTAGCACTAATCTGCTTTTTTCATTTTCATAACTATTGTAAGACCTAAATTGTCCTTTTATAACAATTTTCTTACCAATTGCTAATTGGTCATCTTTGATTAATCTTTCTGAGATTGTTATTGGTATTAAATCAAACGTCTCACTTAAACGAGGTATTTCCATATCAAATATGTAAAAACTTTCTCCATAGATTTCATGACTGAATCTTTTTTCACTTGCTACCTTTCCCACTAATACTAAGTGGTTGTTATCTGAATAATTTGTATTCAATTTCTTTTCCTCCCTATTTTCTCTTTATTTTTTTCTATTGTTTTTTACTAAATTCGTCGTACATTACTTATTATACAACATTTTTTTTGCTTTGTCTACATAATTTGTTAATTTTTTTCAGTTTTTTTGACTAATTTTTCCATATAACAGTACAATTGTAGAGATTCCCATAAGATTATTTGTATTTATGCCTATATTATTTCCAAAAAATCTTATCTTTATTTCCTGTTGCTCTATTATATTATTATTAATATCCTTAATATTCCTCTGAATGCATAATAATATATCATCTTCAACACTTGAAGCTGTAATAGTTGCTTTTGGATTAAATCCATAAGTTATAACATTAATCTCATTTTGTTCTTCTATATTTACATCCAAGTCAATATCAGCATTTATAATAAGATATCTTGTATTACTTATTATCTTATCCAACGCTTTTTTGCTTTCTTTAAATATACTATTATTTGCAATCAATATTGTCTCAAACTTAATGTTCTTTAAATTTTCTACACTTTTCGAATTAATAATTATAATATTATTATTATTTAATTTTTCTTCTAATATTGTTTTAATTGCTTTCTCACTTTTGGTGTCCGAAATAATTCCTATAAAAGACATAAATTTCCCCTCGACTTTATTATGTATCTTCTGATTAATTTTATACTTATAATTGTAATAATTCTTCCACAGTTACTAAATTATATCCTCTTTCTTGGATTGACTTTACTAACAATTCTACCTCCTCACTTATATGTTCAGAATTTGAATTCATTGAAATTATATCTCCATTTGAAATCTTATTTTTTATATTATCCCATATAATGCTTGCTTCTAATCCTTCATAATCTAATGTATCTATGCCCCATCCAATCACTGTATATCCATTATCATTCGCAGCCTTCATTAATTCATCGCTATATTTTCCATATGGACATCTAAAAATTTCTATTTCTTTATTTAATAACGTACTAATTTTATTTTCTCCTTCTACTATATTTTTATTTACCTCATCATAACTCAATTCACTTATATTTTTATAATTATTGGACATATTCACAATACAATGTCCCGCTTCATCAATTTCTCTTGTAATCAAAGGATAAGACTTTACCCAATCACCATAAATACAAAAAGTTGCTTTCACAGAATATCCTTCTAATATTTTTAAAATTTCCTCTATATTATTATCCGTTTCTAAACAATTAATAGTAATAGCTATTGTTCTTTCATTTGTCTCTACTTTTTCAATTGGACTTTCAATTACACCAGTAACAGCTGAAGAAGTGGTAAGAGTCTCCAAATCATTTGCCTCTGATAATACTGCAGCAGTAAAAAATAAAACCACCACTGTGCTTAGTACAATTAAATATGAATATATTTTAGGTTTATTAAATATAAAAAACATAAATTCTCCTCCTACTTGCATACGCATTATATTTATATGCAATAAAATTTGAATTTATGCTTTTTAATTATTTTTAGACTTTATAACGTTTTTTATATACTAATTTCTTCCCTCAATTTTCTATCCACTATACACCGTATCATCTATTTGCTGTTCTTGTTCGTCTTCATTCTCTTCTTCTTGTTCTTCTACTACATTTTCAGCACCATTCTGAATTTCATTACCTTCTTCTGGCTCATTAACCATATTTGTATCCTCTATCAAGAATGATAATCCGTCCTCCCCTGTAGCAAGAAATATTGCAAAGGATGCAATTATTATGATAACTATTATTCCAACTACTAATTCTACTTTTGACATTCCTCTTTCACTTTTTAACATGTTTACTCCTCCTTACTTTTTTTTGATGTTCTCGTCCTTTTTGTTGCAGTTTTTTTTCTTCTCGTAGATTTCTTCTTATTTATGTCTGCTGAGCCAGTTCCTGGTTTATTCCATGAAATGTAATCACATTCGCCTTTAGCATTATTTTCACATACATAAAATCTTCTTCCACGTTTTGTTTTCTTTACAATTACATTTCCTCCACACTTCGGACATTTTTCCTTGATTATTTCAACTATTGGCTTAGCATTCTTACATTCCGGATATCCTGGACATGCTAAAAACTTTCCATATCTTCCATATTTATAAACCATTAATCTCCCACATTTATCACAAGGTATGTCAGATACTTCATCCTCTAGTTTTACATGTTCTAATTCCTTTTCAACTTTTTGTACTGTTACAGCAAAAGGAGCATAAAATTCTCTTATTATACTTTTCCACTCTTCTTTTCCTTCTGCAACATCGTCAAATTGCTTTTCTATATTAGCTGTGAAATCTTCATTTATTATGTCACTAAAATTCTCTGTTAATAAAGAATTTACTACTTTTCCTAATTCAGTAGGAATCAGTTGCTTTCTTTCCTTTTCAACATATCTTCTATCTAATATTGTTGTTATTATTGGAGAATAGGTACTAGGTCTTCCTATATCTTTTTCTTCTAAAGCCTTTACCAAACTTGCCTCTGTATATCTTGGTGGTGGTTCAGTAAAGCTTTGTTTCGTATCTATCTTTTCTTTAATTACCTCTTCGTTTTCAATCAGTTCTGGTAATTGTAAATCTCTTTCCTCTTCTTCATTATCCCTTGTTTCTACATATAATATCATGAAACCTTTAAATTTAAGTTTCTGACCATTTGCTTTAAAGTTATATTCTCCAGCATGTATATCAACTGCCATTGTATCATAAATAGCTGCTGACATTTGACTTGCTATAAATCTATTATATATTAACTGATATAACTTTAATTGGTCTCTTGTTAATGATTCTTTTATAACATTTGGTGCTAGTTCAATATATGTTGGTCTTATCGCTTCATGTGCATCTTGTGCATCTGAACTTGTTTTATAATATCTATTTTCATAATACTCTGCACCAAAATTTCTTTCCACATACTCTTTAGCTGCTACTCTCGCCACTTCTGATATTCTTGTTGAATCTGTTCTCATATAAGTTATAAGACCTACACTTCCATGTCCTGGTATCATAACTCCTTCATATAGGCTTTGTGCTACTGACATTGTCTTTTTCAATGTAAATCCTAATTTTCTTGAAGCTTCCTGTTGCATTGTACTTGTTGTAAATGGTGGTGCTGCCACCCTTTTCTTTTCACCTTTTTTGACATTATCAACAATAAACTTCTCATTTTCTATATCTTCTAGAATTTTATCTACTTCTTCTTTATTTCCTAATTCTACCTTTTTAGAATTCTTCCCGTAAAATCTTGCTTCAAAACTTTTTTTACTTTTTTTATCGTGAAGTGTTGCATATATGTTCCAATACTCCTGTGGTATAAAATTCTCAATTTCTTTTTCTCTATCAACTATCAATTTTACAGCAACTGACTGTACTCTTCCTGCTGATAATCCTCTTTTAACCTTTTTCCATAAAATTGGACTAATTTTATATCCCACAATTCTATCCAATACTCTTCTTGCCTGTTGAGCATCAACTAAGTTTAAATCTATTTGCCTTGGATTTTTTATCCCTTCTTGAACTGCTTTCTTAGTTATTTCATTAAAGGTAACCCTGCATACTGAATCCTTCGGAATTCCTAAAATATAAGCCAAATGCCAAGCAATTGCCTCCCCCTCACGGTCAGGGTCAGTTGCAAGATATATTTTCTTTGCATCTTTTGCTTCTTTTTTTAATGTTTTTACTAAATCTCCTTTTCCTCTAATGTTTATATATTCTGGATCAAAATCCTTATCAACCTCAACTCCTAATTTTGACTTAGGAAGATCTCTAATATGTCCCATAGATGCAATTACTTTTGTACTTCCACCTAAAAACTTCTTTATTGTATTTGCCTTTGCAGGGGATTCAACTATTATTAATCTATCTGCCATACTTAATTTTATTTCCTTTCGTTTATAATTTCGCATTATATATCAAATATATAAAAAGGTCAAGAGGTAAAAGACAAAGGGACGGGGTTTTTGTCTTGCGGTTTTGTTAGTTTGTTTATGTTAATAATACTAAAACCCGCTAGACAAGGACCCCGTCCCTTTGTCTTTTTTCATAAATCAAATCCTCAACTATATATTTGGTTATCACTGGTGTAACTTGATTTCTCTTTAACTTGTCTAATATATTATCAATAATTCTCTCCTCTTTAGTTATTTCTAACACTTTTTCCTTTTCTATATTTATCTCCTGATTCTTATATTCTGTTTTTATTACTTCTAATCCATATTTAGTTATTTCTTTATTTTCTGTATTATCACATATTTTATAATATTCTATTTTTATTGGGTATTTTATTCCTTCATTAGCTAATTTTTCTTTTTCGATAAACATTCCTCCATAAAACTTTTTTATCATTTGTAAATTAGCATATCCCAACAGTATGCTTTCTCCTCCCTTCTTGATTAAGTTGAAAAAAGAGAACTATCACTTTTTTCAATAACTATTTAATTATAATCCACATGTATACATTAATTCAAGAAGTTTTCATCGCAATTTTCTCTATTTTTTTACATTATTTACCAATTCTTTTACTTCGTTATATATTCTATCTTCTACATCAGTAATTGCTATTTTTTTTGCATTTTCTCCCATTCTCTTTAATATTTTAGTATCTTTAATCATATCGTTTATGACTTTATCTAATTCTTTTCCAGTAAGCTCATCATTTTTAATTATTTTTGCTGCATTTAGTTTTTCTAAAACATTTGCATTATAAGTTTGATGATCATTAGAGACATTTGGCAATGGTACAAATATAGCCGGTTTTCCAATTGCTGCTATTTCTGCAATTGTTGTGGCTCCACTTCTGCATACTAATATATCAGATACCTTCTCCACTTTTTCCATGTTATAAATATATGGAAATATTCTTACATTTCCACTCTTAGAGATATCTGCACCTTTTTCTCTAAGTGTTTCCTGTACATTATCATATTGCTTTCCACCTGCTGATAAAACAATCTGATAATTCAATTCTTTATTTTGTGCCAACAATTCAATTACAGCATCATTTATTTTTTTTGCCCCTTGACTTCCTCCAAATATTAAAACTATTGGTTTATCAGTACTTAATCCTAATTCTCTTACAATTTCCTCTTTTTTTTCTGCATCGATAATCTCTTTATCTATTTTAATTGGTGTACCTGTTAGTACAATTCTCTTTGCTTTTGGAATTTTGTCTCTCGCATCTTCAAAACTTATCAATATAGTGTCTGTTATTCCAGCTAATAATTTTACAGCCTTACCGGGAAAAGCATTACTTTCATGTAAAATTGTAGGAACTTTTAGCATGTATGCTGCAATTATAGCTGGACCACAAATATAACCACCTGCACCAATTACAATGTCAGGCTTAAACTCTTTAATAATTTTTTTAGCTTGAAAAATTCCTTTAAATGTTTTTAAATTCTTTATTATACTTCTTCCCAATCCATATGCCTGTATTTGTTCTAATTTATACCCTGCTCTTGGTACTAGATCATTTTCTAATCCTCTGTCTGTTCCAATAAAAATAATTTCTGAGTTCGGTTCTTCTTCTCTTATTTTGTTTGCAATCGCTATTCCAGGATTAATATGTCCCCCTGTTCCTGCAGCCGCAATAATTACTCTCATTTAATTTTCTCCTTTTATATAAACAGGGCACAGTGCAACCTCAGCCCTTACATTTTTAATTTATTTTATCATTTGTGTATCGTGGATGTTTTTATTCAATACAATAACTACTTTAAATTATGTGTCAGTTCTTCTCATATCTTGATATATTCAATAATATTCCCACAGAACACAATAATATCAATAGTGCTGTTCCACCGTAACTAAAAAATGGTAATGGCATTCCAGTGTTTGGCATTGATGATGTAACAACTGCTATATTTATTATTACCTGTAATCCAATTAAAGAAGTTATTCCAATTGCAACTAAACTACCAAACGAATCTGGTGCCTTCATTGCAATAAGTACTCCTCTCCATATAAAGATTCCAAATAAAATAATTACAGCTAAGCAACCAACAAATCCCAACTCCTCTGCTATAACAGCAAAGATGAAATCATTCTGAGGCTCTGGTAAATACAAATACTTTTGAGTACTATTTCCTAATCCTACTCCAAACAAACCTCCTGAACCAATTGCATATAAACTCTGTATTACCTGCCACCCGTCTCCTGTTGGGTCTGCCCAAGGGTTTAGGAAAGAAATTATTCTGGCTAATTTATTTTGTGCTTTAACAAAATATTGTGCTAATATGTATAATGCAACACCTCCTGCTCCAGCTGTTACAACACCTATAGTCATAAAATATCTTAATCTTGTTCCCGCCATTAACATCATTATAGCAATAATCATGATTATAACAATTGATGCACTTAAATGTGATTGTACAAATAACAATATAACAATTATTGGCAAAATAAATAATAATGGATAGATAAAACCTTGCTTGAATTTCATTATATCTTTTTTATGTTCTGTTAAATATCTAGCATAAAATATAATCATTGCAATTTTTACTAATTCTGATGGTTGAAATGTGGTAAAACCTAAATCTATCCATCTTAAAGCTCCTCCTGACTCATGACCTAAGCTGGGAATTAAAACAGCGAGTAATATTAAAATTGAGGCTAAATACATTGGTTTATAGAATCTACCCCATATTTTGTAATCTATCTTTGAAATGATTAACATCATAATTATTCCCAATGCAGCACTCAGCGCTTGAGTTCTTACATATGCATAACTGTCTCCACTCTCGGATAAAGCTGCTGGAGAACTTGCTGATAATACCATTACCAATCCAAATCCAATCATGACTAATACAGTTATAAATAAAATAAAATCAAACTGACCAGAATTTGTTTTGTCTTTTGTCTTGGTCATTGTATCCTTCCTTTCTTTTGAGAAGTGAGAAATGAGAGGTAAGAGGTGAGAAGTATTTTCTCATCACTTACTTCTCATATAATTAATATTCCAACAATGCATGCTACTAATGTTATTAAACTGAAAACTGAAACAACATTACTTTCTTTCCAACCACATAATTCAAAATGATGATGTAATGGTGCCATCTTGAATATTCTATTCCCAGTTTTTCTAAAATATACTACTTGAATTATTACTGATAGAGTCTCTAGCACTGGTATTATTGCAATTATAATCAATAGTAACGGCATTTTTAGATATAATGCCATTGATACTATGACTCCTCCCAATAATAATGATCCTGTGTCTCCCATAAAAACCTTGGCTGGATGTAAATTAAACATTAAGAACCCTAAACATGCTCCGCTCACTAAACTTCCAAATAATGCAACTTCTTGTTCTCCTTTAATAATTGCTATAACTGTTAAACAAGATACTATAATCATTGAAACACTTGTAGATAATCCATCTATACCATCAGTTAAATTTATCGCATTTGTCGTTGCAAGCATTGTACAGATTGCAAATGGAATATATATAAGAGTTGGCATAGTTATATATATATTTATTATTGGTATCAAAGTTTGAGTTTCTATGCTTTCCATATTTACTAAAAATAGCGAATACACTACTGAAATAATTAGTAATCCCAGCATTTTAGTTGAAGGACTTATTCCTTTCGTATTCTGATATTTTAGTTTTGTTGTATCATCAATGCATCCTACAAATCCAAATCCTAGTGAAACAACTACCAATGGTATTATTTCTTTTACATTAAAAGCTATTATTAATCCTAAAATAATAATTGTTATCGCAATTATTATTCCTCCCATTGTAGGGGTTCCTTGCTTTTGTAAATGAGTTATAGGTCCTTCCTTTCTTTCTATTTGACCTACTTTCAACTTCCTTAATATCGGTATTATAATCACTGACAGTACTATTGTAACGCAGAATGATGCAACAAGTATTTTTAATTCCGACTCCATTTTTTATAACATTCCTTTCTAAAGGTTGCATATTATTTCTTAGATTTTTTTTCAATTCCATCTATTATTTCATTCACTATTATTCTTTCATCAAATGGATATTTCTTATGGTTTATTTCTTGATATGGTTCATGCCCTTTACCTGCAAGAACAATTATATCATTTTTGTTTGCCATGTTTATCGCTTTCTTTATTGCCTCAGTTCTATCTATAATACATTCATATTTACCTTTTGTTGTTTTTATTCCTTCTTCTATCTGTTTTACAATTTTTTCTGGATTCTCAGTTCTTGGATTGTCTGATGTTATTATCGTATAATCTGCTACTCTTCCTGATATTTCTCCCATTATTGGACGTTTTCCTGCATCTCTATCTCCACCACATCCGAAAACAGATATTACTCTACCTCTTGTATATGCTGCAACTGCTAGCAAAATACTTTCTAAGCTCTTTGGTGAATGTGCGTAATCTATCATTATTGTAAGCTCCTTTTTATTTGGAACCAATTCACTTCTGCCAGGAACTTTTATATCCACTAAAGCTTCTTTTATATTTTCTACTGTTGCGCCAAATTTTACACATACACAAATTGCTGCTAAAGCATTATAAATACTAAATCTACCAGGTATACCCACTTTAATTCTTTCATTTCTGTCATAAATTTTTTCTTTAAAATCTGCATATGAATTTGTTATTGTAATATCTTTTGCAATATTATCTGCAAAATTATCGATTCCATATGTCTTAATTTCACACTTTGCTTCTTTTATCACTCTTTGTCCATATAAATCATCTGCATTTACATACGCAATATCACAAATATCAAATAATTTTAATTTTGATTCAAAATAATCTTGCATATCTGGATGTTCTTTTGGACTTATATGATCCTCTGAAAGATTGGTAAATACTCCTATATTAAAATGTAATCCATATACTCTATTTAATTTTAAACTTTGTGAAGACACCTCCATAACAACTATTTCAGCACCTTCTTCAACCATTTTTCTTAATAACTGATATAAATGTATACTATCTGGGGTTGTTCTATCTGAATCCTCTATCTTTTTGCCATTAACATATGATGCAACTGTACCGATAAGTCCTACTTTCTTTCCTTGTTTTTCTAATATTTCTTTTATCATAAATGTCGTTGTTGTTTTTCCCTTTGTTCCTGTAATACCAATTAATTTTAGTTTTTCTTCAGGATGTTCAAAGAAATTTGAAGCACATATAGCTTCTGCAATTCTAGTATCTGGCACCATGATTAGCGTTATTTTATCATTTGCTGCTAATTTTTTATAATCATACCCCTCTTGTATCATTATTGCAGTAGCACCATTCTCAATAGCATTCTCAATATACTTATGTCCATCTGTCTCAAATCCTTTAATTGCTATAAAAAGTGAGCCATCCTCTGCTGTTTTTGAGTTACTTGTAATCTTTTGTATATCTATATCTACATTTCCTTTTGCTTTAATCCCAGTGATTCCATTTAAAATATTTCTTAAATTCATTAATTACATACTCTCCTTCCATAATATTATTATATTATAGCACATGATATATTATATAATTGTTTCAAAAATTTGTAAAGAAATTGACACGAAAAAATAAAATTCTTTATATATGAAAAGATAGGAGCACGGTAAACCGTGCCCCTACTTTTATTTTTCATTTACACATGTTATTTCATAATAGTCTACATTTGAATATTTATATTTTATTTCAAACTCTTGAATTTCATCTTTGTTTAAGTCTTTAATCTCTAAATATTCTGTACCTAAATTTACATCTCTTTTTGAATATAAATCTACTTTTATATATATTTTTTCTATACCTTCATCTGAATTGTTCTTAATTATACCTTGCACATATCCATCTACATCTGTGGATTTTGCTTCTGTTACAGTAATCTCAGGCGAAGAAGTTTTAATTTTACCTGATATTGTTTTATATGTATTTCTTAGCCCCACCTTTATCATATACTCTGAAAATATTATAAATATTACTATTATTATTGCATAAAACATTATTTGTTTAAATCTTTTCATGATATACCCCCCATTCTTTCTGTAACATATTATTTTACTCTACTATAATACCACATTTTTCGAAATATGTAAATATTTTGCAAATTATAATTTGTAGGAATGTATTATGCACGAAAATGGTGCTAATTAATATAATTATCCCAAATCGAATAAGACACAAATTAAATCATTTATACAAA
>CAZWIF010000043.1:0-11344 GCA_964634355.1 uncultured Clostridium sp. | reverse complement strand
ATTAATGGATGCTGGTGTGCCAATAAAAACACCGGTTGCAGGAATTTCAACAGGTCTTGTAACAGATGAAAAAGATCCAAATAATTATGTAATGCTAACAGATATTCAAGGATTAGAAGACTTTTTTGGAGATATGGATTTTAAGGTTGGAGGAACACATAAAGGTATAACAGCAATCCAAGTTGATATAAAAATTGATGGTTTAACTTATGATATAATTGCACAAGCATTTGAAAGAACAAGAAAAGCTAGAATGTATATTCTAGATGAAATAATGGCTCCACAAATAGCTAAACCAAGAGAAGAAATATCAAAATATGCACCAAAAATAATAACTACAAAGATTAAGGTAGAAAAAATTAAAGATGTAATAGGTTCTGGTGGAAAAACGATTAATAAAATTATCGAGGAGACTGGAGTCAAGATGGATATTGAGGAAGACGGAAATGTATTTATTTATGCAAATAATCCTGAAAGTGGAAACAAAGCTTTAAAGATGATAGATGAGATTGTAAGAGAAATTGAAGTCGGTGGAATATATGATGGTAAAGTAATAAAAATAGCGACTTTCGGTGCATTTGTTGATGTTGGAGGGGGAAAAGAAGGACTATTACACATTTCTAAAATATCAAAACAAAGAGTAGCAAAAGTTGAAGATGTGTTAAAAGTGGGAGATACGATAAAAGTTAAAGTTTATGAAATAGATGACCAAGGAAGGATAAACTTAACACATAAGGATTTAGAAGAACCTGAAAAATAATTGACAATGTGAATTTTAACTAAAAATGTAAAAAATTACAGAATATTTTGCTAAAACCTTGCCAAAAATATATAATTAGTAGTATAATATAAAAAGACACAAAGTATATATTAAATAAAAGGAGTAGAAAAATGATATATTTATATGTATTGCGACAAGCATTGGTATGGATAATAACAATCTTTTGGCTGTATCAATTATTAGTTAGTTTGTGTTCTTTAGTAAAACTAAAAGATAAACCATTATTGGAAGAAAAAGAAAACAGATTTATGGCAATCATTCCTGCACATAATGAAGAGAATGTTGTGGGAAATTTGATAGAAAGTTTGAAAAAACAAAATTATCCGAAAGATAAATATGATATTTATGTAATAGCAGACAACTGTACGGATATGACTAAAAAAATATCCGAAGATGCTGGTGCGATAGTTTATGAAAGAAGATCATCAATTGAGGAAAGAACAAAGGGGCACGCATTACAATGGTTTTTAAGAAAGAAAATAGCTGAAAATGCACAATATGATGCATTCTGTGTATTTGATGCAGATAATATAGTTGATGAAAACTTTTTGGTAAATATGAATAGAAAACTTTGCCAAGGAGAAGAAGTTGTTCAGGGATATAGAGATATAAAAAATCCTACTGATAGTTGGGTATCAGGAGGATATGCAATATTTTATTGGATGATGAATAGATTTTATCACTTGGCTAGATACAATTTAGGACTATCACCATTAATAAATGGTACAGGATTTATGGTAAAGTTTGATGTAATTAAACCAAATGGCTGGGAAACACAAACATTGACAGAAGACATTGAATTCTCATTACAAAGAATAATTGCTGGGAAAAAGTTAGGATGGGCAACCGATGCTATAGTTTATGATGAACAACCTGTTGATTTTAAACAAAGTTGGTCACAGAGATCAAGATGGACAGTTGGACATATACAATGTATGGGAACCTATACAAAGCAATTAGCTGAGGCAGTTAAAGAAAAGAAGACAGCTATGAATTTTGATGGATTACTATACATTGTAGGAAGTATACCGATGTTTATAATTACAATTTTATTGCTTGTAGTTAATTTTGGATTGTATATGGGAAGAATGTTCACAGCAGCAGAACTTATTGAAAATTATGCTAGATATCTTATACCAACATTTTTATTACCAATTGGAACAGCTATAGTGATAATGATACTAGATAAGAAACCGATAAAACCAATGATTAAGGGATTGATATGTTATCCATTGTTTTTAGGTTCATGGTTAGTTATCAATTTCAAATGTTTATTTAAAAGAGATACAAAATGGGAAAAGATTGAACATGTTAGGGATATAAAAATACAGGAAGTAATACAAGATTAAGGATTAAGGAATTAATAATTAAGGAGCAAGTTCCCAACTTGCTCCTTAATTAAATTAACTTTAAGAATATGAGGGAATGTAATAAAAATGAAGAACTATTATGAATATGAAGAGTTAAGTATCACTGTTGTAAAAAAAATTAATAAGAAAAAGGTACTAATTTTATTACTAGCACTATTATTGGTTCTAGCATTAATTTTTGCATTTGTATTTTCAATACACAAAAAAATGGTGGAGATTAGAAAAGAAAATAATGATTTGATTGAAAATGATGTCATTATCAATACAGAAGAAGAGGAGGAACAAGAGGAAGAAACTACAAATGTATCTATTAAATTACCTGAGCTAACTCAAATTGGAAGAGATAATGTCTCAAATATTTATAAAGCAGAAGAGAAAACTGCTTATATAACATTTGATGATGGACCATCATCAAACATTACTCCACAGATACTTAATATATTAGAACAATATGAAATAAAAGCAACTTTTTTTGTTCTAGGATGTAATGTAGAAAGATATCCAGATTTAGTAAAACAAGAATATGAGGCAGGACATTATATTGCTAATCACGGATATAGCCATGTTTATACAAGTATATATTCTAGTTCACAAGCTGTTTTAGACGAATATACAAGAACTGAACAAATAGTAAGAGACGCAATCGGAATACAGGAATACTCAGGACATTTATTTAGATTTCCAGGAGGGTCAATGGGAACAAAATATAAAAACATAAAAAATGAAGCAAAACAATTATTATCAGATAATGATATAATGTATGTGGATTGGAACGCATTAACAAATGATGCGGTAGGAACTCCGACATCAGAAAGTATAATGCAGAATTTAGTAGATACTGTTGGAACTAAAAATAGTGTGGTTATACTAATGCATGATGCATCATCAAAGCAGTTAACTGCCGATATGTTACCACAAGTTTTAGATTATTTAATTGGACAAGGATATACATTTAAGAATTTTTATGATGTTATAATGTAAACATGTATGCTTCTTTTTTCATAATTTTGGCAGGGGTGGAAGGAATCGAACCCTCATCAAAAGTTTTGGAGACTTCTATCTTAACCGTTGGACGACACCCCTAAGTGACCTATTAAGAATAACACATTTAGAAAAAATTTGCAACTGTTTACTAAAATAATTTTAATAAAAATTTCCAAGATAAGTACCTTGCATATATGCTTTAAATATTGTATAATATAAATATCTCTTATATGGGGATGTATTTGGTTTCGACAATTGCATAGAAACATGAATAGCGAGTGGTGGATTTCTACTTGGCCACCTAAAAATGTAGGAAAATAAAATAAACGCTGATAATCAAGAATTAGCATTTGCTGCCTAAGAGCAGTAACATCTTATTATAAATGCCCACGTTTATAATAGGGTGTCGAATTAGTGGGAAACGAAGCTATTTGTTTTCTCGAAAATAGCAGGTGTTTAGAGAATACCGAGATATAGAGTTTGTTTGTTGACTTTATATTGAGGGAAATTTAACAACAAACTGCACTCGGAGAAATTCCTGTGGAAGTGCTTTTGGACGTGGGTTCAAGTCCCACCATCTCCACCAAAGCGGGTTTTTGTCGAACTTTTTGAAAACCTTAATAAATACAGAAGTTTAGCAAATGAAGTATTAACTTATACCAATCAGTACAGAGCAGAAGTAAGCGCTGATTCACTTTATAATGGTAAGTATTATTGGGTACAAGTTTTTGGAGGATAAAAAGTTTAAATATATTTAAGAGTTAAAATAGATATTTTAAGGAGTTGATACATATGGAATATAGATATACTCCACAGGGAGTTTGTTCAAGAGAAATGATAATTGAAATGGAAGGGGATATAATTAAATCAGTTAAAATTGTCGGAGGTTGTCCTGGAAATACAGTTGGGCTTTCTTATATGGTAGAAGGAAGAAAAATTGATGATGTTATTAATAAGTTAAAAGGAATTCCTTGTGGTATGAGAGGGACATCTTGCCCAGATCAATTAGCAAGGGCATTAGAAGAAGTAAAGAAAAAAATTAGATAAAAATCGAAAAATAATATTGCAATTACACATGTAGGGGCACGGTGCACCGTGCCCTTATATATTTTTTTATTTTAATTTAAATAATTATCTTGTAATATTGTTAAGAAAATGATAATATTTAATAGTAGAAATTTATTTAATATAAAGGAGTAGTATGGTAGATATAATTACATTATTAAAAGAGAAAATAGATACAAAAGATATACTAGAAAATGAGCCAATGTCTAAACATACAACTTTTAAGGTTGGTGGAAATGCAGATGTTCTTATAAAAGTACATAATATTGAACAATTAAAATTTGCTTTAATGACTGCGAAAGCTAATAATCTACCTATTTTTATTTTAGGAAATGGAAGTAATCTACTTGTTAGAGATAAAGGAATAAGAGGCATAACAATAAAGATTGAACTAAAGAAAATTGAAATATACAAAGGTGAAGAAGAGGTCTATGTTACTGTTGGTGCAGGAAACAAAATGGCAGAAGTAGCAGGAAAATTATTGCAAGAAGGAATAAGCGGTTTCGAATTCGCAGCTGGAATTCCTGGTAGTGTTGGCGGATTTGTAAGAATGAATGCTGGAGCCTATGGAAAAGAAGCAAAAGATATTGTTATAGAAACTACTATATTAGATTATGATGGAAATATAGAAAAAATATCAGGAGAAAAACATAGATTTGAATACAGGAAAAGTATTTTTGCTAATATGAAAGCTGTTATACTAGAAACTAAATTGAAATTAAGTTATGGAGAAAAAAACGAAATAAAAAAACTAATGGAGGAATATTCTAAAGCTAGATTTGAAAAACAACCAATAGAATTTCCAAGTGCTGGAAGCACCTTTAAAAGAGGAAAGGATTTTGTAACAGCTAAATTGATTGATGAGTGTGGATTAAAGGGACACTGCATAGGTGACGCAATGGTTTCAACTAAGCATGCTGGATTTGTTATCAACAAAGGAAACGCAACTACAAAAGATATTTTAGAACTGATAGATTATATCAAAAAGACAGTTTTTGAAAAAAAGGGGAAAAATATTGAACTAGAAATTGAAGTAATAGGGGAAGACTAACAATTACAGTAGAAAGGAAGTTGTTTATGAAGGGATTTTTTAAATGGTTTAAATCTGGAACTAAGATGAAGAGATGGATGTTTGTAATATTATTAGGAGTAGCATTAAGTTGTTATGCTGGTTCAGAGATAATAGCAATGCAAACCCTATCTATCTTAGAGCTCATAAAAATAGTAACATTGTTTATATTAGGCTTTGCACTAATTGTAGTTGGATTAGTGTATAGTCAAAAAAGAGTATTGGAATTATTAATTGAAGAGACAGACGACAGAATTGATGGAAAAAATAGAGATGTTAATGTAAAATCCTTAATATTCAATAAAAAAATATATAATCAAGGACCAAAGATAGTTGCAATAGGAGGAGGAACTGGATTAAATACTGTTTTAAAAGGATTAAAAAAATATACAGATAATATAACGGCAATAGTAGAAACATCGAGCTATGGTAGACAATATATTTTGGAAGGAATTACAGCTCTTGCAAAGAATGAAGATGATATGGAACAAGCTTTAAAAGCTAAGGTTGTAAGAAATAAATTTTCATTTGGAGATTTATTTTTAGAATCTATGCAAGCAACTTTTTCAAATTTATCAGGAGCTATGGAAAACATAGGAAAAATATTAAATATAACAGGAAGAATAATGCCTGTAACTTTAGACGGAATGAGAGTTTGTGCTGAGCTAGAAGATGGAACAATAGTTGAGGATAAAGAAAAATTACCAGATATAGTTATGGATAAGGTGACTAGAATAAACAGAGTTTTTATATCTCCTACAAATTGTAGACCTGCACCTGGAGTGATAGAAGCAATAATGGAGGCAGATGCAATTATAATAGGACCAGGAAGTTTGTATACAAATGTAATACCAAATTTATTAATAAAGAATGTATCAAAAGCGATTGAAGAAAGTAAAGCAAAAAAGATATATATAAGTAATATCATGACTGAACCTGGACAAACAGATGATTTTTCATTATATGACCACATAAAAGCAATATTAGATCATTCTAGGCATTCGATTATTGATTATTGTATTTATGATACAGGAGAGATTGTACCAGAGTATGTAAAAATGTATAATATGCAAGGTTCTGATATTGTTGAGCAGGATGTAAAGAAAATCAAAGATTTAGGAATAAAAGTAATTCAAAGAAATTTTTCTGTAGTGGACGGAAACAATATTAGACATGACCCTGATTTGGTTGCTGACATTATTATTGAGCTGATTTGTGATGAAATGCTATTTAGAGATATGCAAAATGGCCCTCAGTATGTGAGAATGAATACAAAATTAAAAAAGAGTAATAAGAAAAGAAAAATAACAGAGAAGGAAAAAGAAAAAGAACTTAAAAAACTAAATAAAAAATCAACAGGAAAAAGAATGGATACTAAAAAAAGGAGTAAATTTACAGCTAAGTATAATGAAAGAATTAAATCAATACAAAATAGTGAAGAAAAAAGGCAAGAAAGAATAAAAAGTTTAAACAAATGAATTTAAGAAACACACTTTGGAAAGGATGAGATTAACTATGAAGAAAAATAATGATGGAAGCATGTTTTTAGAATCAGGAATTTCAAAAGAATGGTTAATAACAAATGGAGTAGGAGGATATGCTTCATCTACAATTATTGGATGTAATACAAGAAAATACCATGGATTGCTAGTAGCACCATTAAATCCTCCAGCTTTGAGATATGTAATATTATCTAAAGTAGATGAAAGTATTGAATTTAATAATAATAAATATAATTTATATACAAATATGTGTAAAAATAGCATATCAAGAGGTTATCAATACCAAAAAGATTTTGATAATGAATATATACCAAATTTTACCTACCAAGTAGAAGATGTAACAATTAAGAAAATGATTTGTATGGAATATGGAAAAAATATTACTTGTGTTTCTTATAAGATAAAAAATGGAAAACATAAAACAAAATTTACATTAGCTCCAATTGTAAATTATAGAAATGCACATGTAGCAAGTATTTACCATGAATTTGATATAGAACAAGAAATAGATAATACTAAAGTCAAAGTGATAATAGATAAACATAATGATACACCTATATATATAAAGGCAAGCGAAGGGGTGTATGTAAAACATGACTATGATGTATTTAAGGGAATGTATTATATAGAAGAAGAAAAAAGAGGGTTTGAGGCAGAAGACAATTTGATGGTTCCAGGCTGTTATGAGATTGATATTAATGAGAATGAAGAAAAGGAAATTTCTTTCATATGTTCTTTAAATGAAGAAATAGACAACATAAATGTAAAAGAAGTAATTACTAATGAAATTATTAGATTAAGAAAGTTACTAACAAAGTCAAATTTATATGATGAGAAAAGTAAAAATAAAGAACAAGAAAAAATGATACAACAGTATGTTATTTCAGCTGATAATTTTATTGTATATAGAAAAAGTACCAAATTACACACAATAATAGCGGGATATCCATGGTTTTTAGATTGGGGAAGAGATTCGCTGATAGCATTTGAGGGACTATTATTAATACCTAAGAGATTTGATATAGCAAAAGAAATTTTGCTTACTTTTACAAACAATATAAGATGGGGCTTAGTCCCAAACGGATTTGCAGATAACAACAATAGACCATTATATAATAGTGCAGATGCATCTTTATTATTGTTTGAGCAAATAAATAAATATGTAAGATATACAGGAGATATAGAATTCATAAAATCTATTTACAATAAATTACAATCTATAATTACTGATTATATTAATGGAATTGATTTGGATGAGAATAATATATATTTGGATGATGATTTTTTAATATCATCTGGAACAATAAATACTCAAAATACATGGATGGATGTAAAATACGATGGTTATGCAATAACTCCAAGAAATGGAAAAGTCGTTGAAATTAATGCACTATGGTATAATGCATTAAAGACAATGGAGGAATTATCAAGCATTTTTGAAGGAAAAAGATATGCAAGAAAATATAAGAACTTGGCAGAGAAGTGTAAAGAAAGTTTTAATGAGAAATTCTATAATGAAAAGAAAAAATGTTTATATGATGTTTTAGGAGACGTTAGGATAAGACCAAATCAGTTATTTGCTTTAAGCCTATCATATCCAGTAATTGACCCTGATAGTAAGGTAGCAAAAAATATGATTTCAACTGTTGAAAAGAAGTTATTAACAAAATATGGTTTAAGGACATTAGCTAAAGGTGAGCCAAACTATGTGGAAATTTATGAAGGGGACTCTTTTAGAAGAGACTTAAGCTATCATCAAGGTCCAGTATGGCCATGGCTTTTAGGACTATATTTTGATGCTTTGAGGAATATGATGAATATTGATGATGAAGAACAAAAAACAAAAATAGAAAAGAAACTGAAAAAGTTAAAAAAAGATACGACTGAAACATTTATGAAAGCTCTTTATAGTGATGGAGTATTAGGAAATATAGCAGAAATATATGATACAAAAGAACCATATTTAGGAAAAGCAGCACCAGCCCAAGCCTGGAGCGTAGCGGAGGTATATAGAATTATCTTAAGCTAAGATGAAAAGCTACGAAGTAGCTTCTCATCTTAGCTTCAAGATAATTCTATATATGGAGCAAAATCGTGGAAAATTTACGAAGTAAATTTTACTCGAACGAAGTGAATTTTGATCCAAAGGTATATAGAAAAAGAATAAAAATATTCTTTTCAAATAAATTATATCAACATTTATAATCATACAACATTTTAATGACAGAAATAATAGGAGGAGTAATAAATGACAATAGAAAATCTCGAAAAAGACTTAAAAAATGGAAGATTAGAAAACATATATGTCTTATATGGTGAAGAAATATTCCTCCTAGAAAGTTGTCTAAAAAGAATAAAGAAAAACTTTGGAGAAATCGCAACAGGAATAAATCTTATTCAAATTGATGAAACCAACATAAAGTCACTGTTATCAGAGCTTCAAACTCCAGCATTTGGATATACAAAAAAAATGATAATTGTAAAAAACACAAAATTACTTAAGAAAGAAACTAAAAAAAGAGGAGTAAGTGAATTAATAGAAGTCAAAGAAAAACTAAATGAATATCTAAAAAATAACAAAAGTGATGATAATATTTTAATATTTATAGAAGAGAATGTAGATAAAACTGAGTTATTAGATACAATACAATCTCTTGGAGGAGTTATCTGTAATTTTGAGTTTCAAAAGCCATTTCAGATAGAACAAAGATTAAAATCTATATGTAATGCTTATAAGGTAAATGTAGATAATAAGACACTCAATCATTTAATAGATGTATCTGGAACTAATATGCAAACATTAATAAATGAAATCAGAAAACTAATAGAATACGCTGGAGAGAATGGGACAATAAAACCAGCAGATATTGACGCTATGTGTACAAAAACAATAGATAGTAATGTATTTGACTTAACAGATAATTTAGGGAAAAAGAATATAACAGCTGTAATACAAATATTAAATGAATTATTATATTCAAGAGAGCCTATACAAAAGATATTAATTACATTATATAATCATTTAAAAAAATTATATATTGTGAAACTAGCAGAAGAGCAAAATAGGAATATAGCTGTTGAACTAAATTTAAAACCAAATCAAACTTTTCTAGTTAGTAAATATAAAACTCAAAGCAAATACTTTGAAACAAAAGAATTAATGACTATTTTACGAGAACTAATAGATTTAGATTATAATTATAAAATTGGAAAGATAGACTTAAATATTGGACTGGAGAGTATACTCTGTAGATATTGTTCATAGATGAAAGGTTGAAAAATAATTACAATTAATCCTTTTCCAACCAAATTTATACCTTAAGAAATGGATGTGATATAAAATAGGATAACCCTATTTTTTACAATGCAAAATTTATACCTCTTGCTACTACATTTTTCATATTATCTATTAGTTCATCTATTTCCTTTGGTGTTACTATCATATTATAATTATTTGGTATAAGTGCCTCTTTTATTGTTTCGTAATTATCTTCTTCTTTTAATTTGTTTAGATAATCGTTTGATTTTGCATCTTGTTGTAATTTCTCTATGAATAGGTTTAAGCAATCATTTACTAACACTGCACTTTCTACAACAGTTGGAATTCCTAAGGCTATTACTGGTATTCCTAGCGTTTTTTTGCTTAATTCTTTTCTTGTGTTGCCCACGCCTGCTCCTGGCACTATACCTGTGTCTGCTAATTGAATTGTACTACTTATTCTCTCTATGCTTCTAGAGGCTAAGGCATCTATTACTATTATTAACTTTGGCTTTATATTGTCTACAATTCCTTTTAATATTTCTAATGTCTCTATTCCTGTTGTTCCAAGTACTCCCGGAGATATTGCACTTACTGGTCGTGTTCCCTCATTCAAATATTCTGGCATATATGTTAGGATATGACGAGTTACATCAATATCTGTAATAGCTCTTGGACCCAATGAGTCTGGCGTCACATATTCGTTTCCCAAACCTACTACTAATATGTCCTCTGATTTACCTATTTGTGCATCTATCAATTCTTTTAATTCTCTCGATAATATATCGGAGGCATTTTGAATTTCATCTTCTCCTATGCTTTTTATTTTCTTAATATCTATTGTTATATAATTCCCTATGGGTTTTCCTAAAGCTGTTTCTCCAGCCTCTGTTTTTATTTTAACTCTTGTAGTGATTATAGTATCACTGTCAATTACTTCTTCTGTTTCAACTCCGTCTATTTCGTTTTCGATTTTATTAGCCTTCTTAAATATTTCTCGTCTTTCAACAGCCAAATCTGTTCTAAAATTATACATTAATTTCATTCCTCTCCAGTAATTTTATATATAATTTATTTTTTCTATTTTATAGAAATTTATTCAAATTATAAATTGTAGGTGAGATGTGAGAATTGTTAAATAAAAAAATTCAAACATTATATGAAACATAAAATATTTAAATTGTAGGGGCACGGTGCACCGTGCCCAATGAAAGAACAGAAATTAGAATATTAAATAAAATATAACGATATTGCCAAATTGTAGGGGCGGGCCTTGCGTCCGCCCGTTGAACAAAAATTTAATTTTATTTTAAA
>CAZWIF010000042.1:8775-11852 GCA_964634355.1 uncultured Clostridium sp. | reverse complement strand
ACGGTCTCCAGTGCCACAAACTGGCGCGTTAACCAACTACGCTACATCCACCATTATCTTTAACAGTGCATATATAATTTTAAACGCATTATGAAGATTTGTCAAGGCTTTTTTTGAAAAAAACAATTTAAATTGAGTAGTGTAAATACTAAATATATTAATACTATAATTCTATTTTACTTTTACAATTTACTGCTACTACTTTTCTTGTATAATACAAATTAATTATTGATTTTTTAAACTTATTATTGTAAAATAAAAAGGTAATAAATATGAATTAAAAAGTATATAAGTGGAGGTTTTGATGGATTATAGATTTAATAAGATTAAAGCAATTTTTTTAGATATTGATGGAACAATCACTACAACAGATAAACAAATAACAGGATATACTAAGGAGATTATAGGAAAGTTAAAGCAAAAAGATATATATGCAGTTCTATGCTCTGGAAGAACGAATTCATATGTATATAATTTATCAAAGAAAATAAATGCTTCAAAGTATGAGATTTCTAGCAATGGTGCATATGTATATAATTATGAAGATGATAAAGATATTTTTATAAGTGTTATGGATTTAAAGAAGATTGAAAAACTTTGGCGCTATTGTGAAAAAGAAGAAGCAGAGATATTAATTAATTGCAAGAATAAGAGGTATGCAAATAGTACGGCTTTTAGGAGATTTTCAAGAGAAGCTGTTAAAATAAGAAACCTAACAGTACTGAAAAATGAAAAGATTACTCAAATTGTCATAGAAACAAAAACGGAAGAAAAAAGTAATGAAATAAAAAAGTTAATTGAGCAAGAGGAAGGCATAAGAATAGCTAATTATGGTAAAGTAAGGAGAATGGAAGATAAGCAAAAAAGAATAGAATACTTCTTTGACATTAATAATGAAGGCATAAATAAAGGTATTGGAATAGAACAATTAATTTCATTCTTAGGAATAAAAAAAGAAGAGACGATTTGCTTTGGAGATAGTGTAAACGATTATAATATGTTTGAAAAATGTGGAATAGGTGTTGCCATGGGTAATGCAAGACAAGAATTAAAAGATATGTCAGACTATGTGGCATTAAGTAATGATGAAGATGGTGTTGCAAAATTTATAGAAAAATATATATTATAAAGAGGAGTAATTAGATATGAAAAAGTTAGAAGAATATGTAAGAAGTATACCAAATTTCCCTAAAGAAGGAATTGTGTTTAGGGATATAACGACTGTATTACAAGATATAGATGGATTACATTTAGCGGTAGACACTATGCAAGAGAAACTAAAAGATGTAGATTTTGACATAATTGTTGCACCAGAGTCTAGAGGCTTCATTTTTGGAATGCCGATAGCTTATAATATGAAGAAAGCATTTGTACCAGTTAGAAAAAAAGGAAAGTTACCTTGTGAGACAATAGAAACTTCTTATGATTTAGAATACGGAAAAGCAACAATAGAGATACACAAAGATGCAATAAAACAAGGACAAAGAGTTGTAATAATAGATGATTTAATTGCAACAGGTGGAACTATAGAGGCTATTATAAGGTTGGTTGAAGAATTAGGTGGACAAGTTGTAAAGATATGTTGCTTATTAGAATTAGCAGGTTTAGAGGGAAGAAAAAGGCTTAATAATTATGATGTGGAGTCAGCTATAATATATGAGGGAAAATAAGGGAAGGATTAATATGGAGCAGATAAATAGTTTTATAGAAAATATAAAAGAAAGAGATTTAATTGATGTTCTAATTGCTATAGGAATAGTCATAGTATTTTATATGGTGAGTTCATTGCTTTCAAAATTTATTATGAAGATTTTCAAAATCAAAAGAAGTGATAAAGAAACTTTAAAAAACAATGATTTATATAAGTCGATAAAGAATATTATTATTTGTGTAGGATTTTATATTGCAATATTAGTATTAGACTTACCAGAGAATTGGTATACATTCTGCTCAAAGATTATAAGAATATTTATAATTATTAATACTGCAAGAGTGGTAGCAGAGATTTTATCTCCTAAATCTAAATTAATGAAGAAGGTAGGAGAGAGTGAAAGATTTTCAGAAAATAAGGTTGCAATTAATATATTAAGTAAAGTTATAAAAGTTTTATTATATATTATAGCAGGTTTTATGATTATAGCGGATTTAGGATATGATTTAAGTGGATTGATTACAGGACTAGGTCTAAGCAGTGTTGTTATAGCACTTGCTGCTCAAGAGTTAGCAGAGAACTTAATATGTGGAGTGGCAATCCTTTCTGAGAAACCATTTGAAATAGGGGAGCATATTACAATTCGGAAGCTATTCTGGAACAGTTCAAGAAATCAAACTTAGAACAACAAAGATTAAAACAGTAGAAAATACGATAGTAACAATACAAAATTCAAAAATTGTAAGTGAATCAGTAGTGAATAATTCAAAGATAGACAAGAGGCGTTATGAATTAACATTGAGATTACCATTAGATACGACAGTAGAAGAGATTAAGGGATTAATGGAATCAATAAAGTTGGTTTTATATAGTAATACAGAGGTAATAGCAAATACATTACAAGTTAACGTGAGTGAAATAACAGAGGATTCAGTAAATATATTCATATACTTATATATTAACACAGCAGATTATGCCGAGTTTCTGAAGTTTAAAACGAAAGCTAATTTAAGTGTGATGAAATTGTTAGAAGATAAGGGAATTAAACTAGCATATCCAGGACAAAATGTATATGTAAATAATGTTGAAAAAATATAGCATTTTAATGTGGCTTGAAAAAATGTAAAAAATATTGACAATGAAATAACAAAAGAGTATAATTATAATTAATTTAGTGAACTGTGAAGAGGACGGAAGTAAAATAAAGGTTACTAGTAGAGATAATTAGTCGTGGCTGAAAGCTAATTTTAGAAAACATATTTGAAAAACTACCTCGGAGTTCCCAGCAGAAATGCTGGCGTTTAGGACTTATCGTTAAAGTCTAAAATGAAGTTAAACATTAGGGTGGAACCGTATATTTATATACCCCTATGGGATACAAAAAATCCCACAGGGATTTTTTTGTATCAAAATAAAGCGTGAAAAA
>CAZWIF010000042.1:0-8675 GCA_964634355.1 uncultured Clostridium sp. | reverse complement strand
GAGCAAATTTTGCTCGCTCATAATAATATAGGGTTAAAATTCTATGTTATAATATAATTTTGGGATACAAAAAATCCCACAGGGATTTTTTTGTATCAAAATAAAGCGTGAAAAATTTGCAGAGCAAATTTTGCTCGCTCATAATAATATAGGGTTAAAATTCTATGTTATAATATGATTTTTTGTTTAGAAAAATAAGAATGGGAGGTTTTATTTATGTTTAAGATTAAATTAGAAGGTGGAAAAACAAGAGAAGTTGAGGAAAGTATGTATTGGCATACAACTTCACATATTATGGCACAAGCCGTAAAAAGATTATTTCCAGAGGCAAAAATGGCAATAGGACCATCAATAGAAAATGGATTCTATTATGATTTTGATGTGGACATATCTTTTAGCGAAGAAGATTTATTAAAAATCGAAGAAGAAATGAAAAAAATTGAAAAGGAAAATTTAACTATTGAAAGATTTGAGCTTCCAAGGGATGAGGCTATTAAACTTATGGAGGAACAAAATCAAGATTATAAGGTTGAGTTAATAAAGGAATTACCAGAAGGAGAGACAATTTCTTTTTATAAACAAGGAGAATTTACAGATTTATGTAGAGGACCACATCTTCCGACAACAGGATGTGTTAAATGTGTAAAATTATTATCTACTTCAGGTGCATATTGGAGAGGTGATGAACACAATAAGATGTTAAAGAGAATTTATGGCATTTCCTTTCCAAAACAATCTGAACTTGATGAATATTTAACAAAACTAGAAGAAGCTAAACAAAGAGACCACAGAAAGATAGGAAAAGAACTTGAATTGTTTATGACACATGAATTAGTTGGATCTGGGCTTCCAATGTACCTTCCAAATGGAGCTACAATTAGAAGAATATTAGAGAGATATATTCAGGATAAAGAAATTTCTTTGGGATATCAACATGTATATACTCCAAGTTTAGCAAATGTTTCGCTATACAAGACAAGTGGACATTGGGAACATTACAAAGAGGATATGTTTCCAGTGATGAAAATGGAAAATGAGGAATTAGTATTAAGACCTATGAATTGTCCTCATCATATGTTAATTTATAAAAATAAAATGCATTCATATAAAGAACTACCAATAAGAATTGGAGAGCTTGCAAATGATTTTAGATATGAAGCGAGTGGAACTGTATGTGGATTAGAGAGAGTTCGCCAAATGTGTCAAAACGATGCACATTTATTTGTAAGACCTGACCAAATAAAAGAAGAAGTAGGAAATGTCTTAAAATTGATTAAAGAAGTATATCAAGATGATTTTGGTTTTGCAGAATCAAGTTTTAAATATAGACTATCATTAAGAGATAAAAATAATAAAGAAAAATATATAGATAATGATGAGATGTGGGAGACCGCTGAAAGTCAGTTAAGAGAGATATTGAAAGAGATGAATATTGATTTTTATGAAGCAGAAGGTGAAGCAGCATTCTATGGCCCTAAAATTGATATTCAAATAAGAACAGCTTTAAATCATGATGTAACAATACCAACATGTCAATTGGATTTCGCATTACCTGAGAGGTTTGACCTTGAGTATATTGGAAGCGATGGAGAGAAACATAGACCGGTTGTAATTCATAGAGCTATATTAGGAAGTTCAGATAGATTTATAGCATTTTTAATAGAAGAAACGAAAGGTTTCCTACCTGTTTGGCTATCACCAGTACAAGTTAAAGTTCTTCCAATATCAGAGGATAATAGAGAATATGCAGAAAACTTGGTGTCAGAATTGAGAAATGAAGGGTTAAGAACAGAATTAGATGACTCAAATGAAAAGATAGGGTATAAGATAAGAAAAGCTCAACTTGAAAAAGTACCATATATGTTAGTGATTGGTAAGAAGGAACAAGAAAATAATACAGTTGGAGTGCGTTCAAGGATAGATGGTGATTTAGGAGGAATGGACAGAAAAGAATTTATTAGAAAGATTAAAGATGAAGCAAATAAATTAGGAAAATAAAAAATCCCATAGGGCACGGTGCACCGTGCCCACATTTCATAATTTTATTTGCAAAACTATTTATTTTTTATTGTTTTTTATATATAATGTTGTATAATAATTGAAAAGAAGGAGAAGATTATATATGAATTTACCTAATAGATTGACTGTTTTGAGAATGATTTTAGTAATAGTAATGATGATTGTTCCAGTGATAGATGGATTGCTAGGAATAGATGGAGAATTTTTGGGAATATCTACTGCTTTTTGGATTATGAATATAATTTTTATTATTGCGTCTATTACAGATAAGTTAGACGGAACACTTGCACGAAAGTGGAATCAAGTTACTACATTTGGAAAATTCTTGGACCCAATAGCTGATAAGATGTTGGTTTTGACTGCTCTAATTGTTTTGGTCGAGTATTCAAAAATTCCTTCATGGATACCTGTAATTATATTAATTAGAGAGTTTATGGTATCAGGTTATAGATTGATTGCAGTAGAAAAAGGAGGGAAGGTAATAGCGGCTTCAATTTGGGGAAAACTAAAAACTGTCACTCAAATGATTGCAATAATATTCTGTTTTATCGATAAGTTTAACTTTGGACAGTTTATTTTCAGAGTTTCAAGTGAAGAGTCACTGATGATGAACAGTGCAGGAATATATATGAGTAGCTTACAATTTGGAATTAATATTGTATCAACAGTACTTTTAATAGTAGCTGTTGTAGCGACTATTTTCTCAGGTTGGGATTATTTAAAAGGTGGAAAAGATTTATTGAAGGATTAGGAAAGGATTGGAACTTTGATGGAAAGAGAGCAAGCAAAGAAGAGAATAGAAGAGTTGAGAACAAAGACTCAATATTATGCAACAAAATACTATGATGAAGATGCCCCCGAAATTAGTGATTTAGAATATGATATGCTTATGGTAGAGCTTAGAAATTTGGAGGCAAAATTTCCAGAGTTTATTGATAAAGATTCTTTAACTCAAAAGGTTGGAGGTACAGTAAAAGAAGGCTTTAATAAGGTTGAACATGAAGTGCCACTGCAAAGTTTACAAGATGTTTTTTCTATAGAAGAACTTAAAGCTTTTGATGAAAGAGTTAGAAAACAATTAGAGGTGGATATAGTTGATTATACTGTAGAGGCAAAGATAGATGGTTTATCGTCTGCCTTAGAATATGTTAATGGGGAATACATGACTGGAGCAACTAGAGGGAATGGAACAATTGGAGAAGATGTTACTGAAAACATTAGAACTATAAAAAATGTGCCTAAAAAGTTGAAAGAACCTGTAAATTTAATTGTCCGTGGGGAAGTTTTTATTTCAAAAAAGGACTTTGAAATAATGAATGCAGAACAAGAGATATTAGGTGAAAAGACTTTTGCTAATGCTAGAAATGCAGCTGCGGGGTCTTTAAGACAGTTAGACAGTAGGATAACAGAGAAAAGACCTTTAGATATTTATATATTTAATATTCAACGATTAACAGGAAATACTTTTAATTCACATTATGAGCAATTATTATATCTAGAGCAATTAGGTTTTAATGTTAATCCTCAAAAGAAGTTATGTTACGGTATAGATGAGGCTATTGAAGAGGTATTAAATATTGGCAAAAAAAGAGAAAAATTAACATTTGGTACAGATGGAGCCGCTATAAAGGTTGATAATTTAGAATATAGAGAAAAACTTGGTACCACATTCAAAGTACCCCGTTGGGCAATTGCCTATAAGTATCCACCAGAGAGAAAAGAAACTGTATTAAAAGATATTATATGCCAAGTTGGAAGAACTGGAGCGATTACTCCTGTTGCTATATTAAAACCTATAGAAGTATCAGGCTCAACAATTTCAAAAGCCACTTTACATAATGAAGACTTCATAAAGGAGAGAGACATAAAGATTGGTGACCATGTAGTAATTCAAAAAGCAGGAGATGTAATTCCAGAAGTTGTTGATGTTTTGAAGGAAAAAAGAACTGGTGAGGAGATTGAATTTAAAATGCCAGAAGTATGTCCAGTATGTGGGGGGACAGTTGTAAGAGAAGAAGGAGAAGCGGCTTGGCATTGTATAGGAATAGAGTGTAGTGCAAGAAAGTTACAAAATTTAGTTCATTTTGCATCAAGGTCAGGTATGAATATTGATGGATTAGGAATATCTGTGATTGAGCAACTTGTGGATAAGGGATATTTAAATAATATTGCTGATATTTATTATTTAAAAAAAGATCAGATAGCTTCATTAAAGAAGAGTGGAGACAAATTTGCACAAAATTTAATAGATGCTATTAATGAAAGTAAGAATAATGATTTAGAGAGATTAATTTGTGCATTGGGAATAAGACATATTGGAAATAAAGCAGCTAAAATTCTTGCAAAAAGATATGGAAATATGAATGAATTAATGAATGCGAGTAAAGAAAGTCTGAATTTAATAGAAACTATAGGCGGAATTTCAGCCCAAAGTGTATATGAATTTTTCAGTCAAGAACAAACAATAGATTTGATAAAAAAATTAAAAGCTGCTGGTGTAAACATGAAAAGTAAAGAGGATGTAGAGAGACATGATGATAGATTTGCAGGAAAGACTTTCGTACTTACAGGGACTTTGGAAAAGTATACAAGAGATGAGGCAAGTGAGATTATAGAAAAGTTTGGTGGTAAAACTTCAAGTTCCGTATCTAAGAAAACAAGCTATGTTTTGGCAGGAGAAGAAGCTGGCTCAAAATTAACAAAAGCTCAAGATTTAGGAATAACAATATTGTCAGAAAATGAATTTGATGAAATGATAAAATAAGCGAAAGGGACTACGATAAATGGAAGATAAAAACTTTGATGAGTTTGAAGAAATATTAGATGAAGGTTATCAAGTATATTTTACTTACTTAGATAATAGATATCTAGTATTTAAAACAAGTGAAAACTGCTATACGAAAAAGCTAATACGTCAAGGCTCAAAAAATCCGCCTGCAAAGATGGCAATGATAACAAAGAAATACTTAAGTGAAATATATAATTTTATGGAAGAAATAGAATATAAATATGAAACCTAGACAGGTTATACAATACACAGCTTATAAAAATAGCAACACATTGTTACAATTCACAGCACATGAAGATTGCTGGGTGAATTCTAATATGAATTATTAAATCCATTCGTTCTCTAAGGCGTTTAAGATACCGAATATTCCTATTATAGATACACACTCTAAGGACATACTGTGAATAAATACACGGGGGTCGAACTCATTACTTAATAATTATATTAGAATTCCCTTATCTTAATAAAAATAGCTGTGGATTGTAACAACATATTAAAATAAAAAAATTAATTTAGTATAAATCTATTGACACAAAAGGCTTTAACGAATATAATAACTTCAAAGAGACAGCAGGAGGAAAAAACATATGGAGGTTACGACAAAATTTTTCTATACAGATAATAATCTCAAAGCTATGAGCGATGAGGAATTGGTAAAACTTATTAAGAAAGACGACAATAAAGAAGCATTAGAGTTTTTACTTGGTAAGTACAAAGAAATGGTTAATATGAAGGTGGGTAAGTATTTTATAATAGGAGCTGAAAGAGAAGATATGGTTCAAGAGGGAATGATTGGACTATATAAAGCAATAAAGAACTTTGAGGACGGAAAGCAATCTTCATTTAAATCATTTGCAAATATGTGTATTGAACGACAGATGATAACTGCAATAAAAACATCAAATAGGCAAAAACACTTACCATTAAACTCTTATTTATCACTTAATGCATCAACGAGAGATGAAGAAGATGGAAAAGACTTAATAGATATACTTGATGCACATCTTATAGAAGACCCGTTAGATACCATAACTAAAAAAGAATATTATAAAAATATAGAAACAGCAATAGATAAGTCTCTTAGTGACTTTGAAAAGAAGGTTTTAAATAGATTTATAAAAGGGGAAAGTTACGAAAAAATTGCAATGAACTTAGATACACAAGTTAAATCTGTTGATAATGCAATTCAAAGAATAAGAAAAAAAGCAATAAAAAACATTATAGATGTAGAGGAGAATGTATAATCCTCTACAAATTTATATGCTTGTATAGCTCAGTAGGTAGAGTGCAGCCTTGGTAAGGCTGAGGTCACGGGTTCGATTCCCGTTGCAAGCTCCAGTAAGGCGTAGAATTTATTTATATTCTACGTCTTTTTAGATATTATTTCATTAACTTTGACGACTGTTACATTGTCTGGTATATTTTTTAATACTACACTATTAGCTCCTATTTTTACATTATTTCCAACTTTTATAGGTCCTATTACTTTAGCTCCACATCCAATCATAACATTATTTCCAATATCAGGATGTCTTTTATATTTATCCTTTCCAGTTCCACCTAATGTAGCATTATGGTACATTGTACAGTCATTTCCAATAGTTGCAGTTTCTCCTATTACAATTCCCATTCCATGGTCCATAAAAAATCTTTTTCCTATCTTTGCACCAGGATGTATTTCAATCCCCGTGAAAAATCTGGAAAATTGTGAAATTAACCTAGCCAAGAAAAATAGTTTATTTTTATATAAGAAGTGAGATATTCTATGGAAAAACAATGCATGAAAACCTGGATATAGAATTATTACTTCTAAAATATTTCTGCTTGCCGGGTCTTTTCTCTTGATATTTTTTGCATCATCATATAATTCTCTTAAAGTATTTAGTATTTTCATTTTAACTATTATCCTTTCCTTAATAGATAATTTTAGTGAGGATGATTTTTAATCCCATCCTCAAAATCATCAACTATTATATGATATGTTTTATTTTTTAATTTGCCATCTATATTTATTGGTAAAAAATAAACTGTAGGGGCTATTTTAATTGTCTGTTTTTAGCAAAAATAAAAAATATTTATCATTGACATTTATTAGGAAGAAAATTATAATAATAGAGAAATTAGTTAAGTAAGACGTAAATAAATTTGTAATGATTAAGGAGTAATAAATATGGTAAAGAAGATAGTTTTAGTTGTATTAGTTATAGCAATAATATTAGGAATAGCAGTTATTACTTGGTACAATGTAGGAATAAGTTCTGTAAATGGAGATAGTGATACATATACGGTAGAAATTGCCATGGGTTCAGGGGTATCAGCAATAGCAGAAAAATTAGAGAGTGAAGGATTGATTAGAAGTGCTTTAGCTTTTAAAATATATGTGAAATTAAACAATATTACTAACCTCCAGGCTGGTACATATGAACTAACAAAAGATTTATCTGTTAAAGAGATTATAGAAGTTTTGCAAACTGGAAAAGTTGGAAGTGCAGATGTTATTAATATAACATTTATTGAAGGAAAGAATATGACATGGATAGCAAGTAAAATTGCTGAATCAACAAACAATACGGAAGAAGAGGTGTATTCATTATTAGAAGATGAAGATTATATAAATTCATTAATTGAAAAATATTGGTTTATTACAGAAGAAATAAAGGATGAAGATATTTATTATCCATTAGAGGGGTATTTTTTCCCAGATACATATCAATTTGAAAATGAAGATGTATCATTAGAAAAAATATTTAAAACATTATTAGATAAAATGGAGAATGTGTTGAATGAATATAAAGATGATATTCAAAATTCTTCATATTCCGTACATGAGATTTTAACTGTAGCTTCAATTATAGAAAATGAAGCTGTATTTGATAAGGATAGAAAAGATGTTGCAAGTGTAATATATAACAGGTTAAATGCAGGAATGGCTATTGGAAGTGATGTAACAACATATTATGCGTTCCAAATAGAAATGGGAAGTAGAGATTTATATTCGTCAGAGATAAATACATATAATGCTTATAATACAAGAGGACCAAATATGAGCGGAAAGTTACCAATTGGACCAATTTCAATGGTAGGCTCAAGCTCTATTGAGGCAGCAATAATCCCAAATGAGACCTCTTATTTATACTTTGTAGCAGATAAGGACGGAAATGTATATTTCACGAGAACCTATGATGAACATACACAAAAAGTAAATGAATTAAAGAATTCAGGATTATGGATTGAATTTTAGCTGTATGGGCATGGTACACCATGCCCTATTGATTTTTTAAAATTATTATAGTAAAATAATACACATGAAATAACGGAAGGGAATGAAAATAACATGAATGAATATAGAACACATAATTGTGGAGAGTTAAGAATAGAAGATGTGAATAAAACTGTAAAATTAGCTGGTTGGATCCAAAAAATTAGAAATTTAGGCGGGATGATATTCATTGATTTAAGAGATGAAAATGGAATAAGTCAAATTGTTATAAATGACGAAAAAATACAAGAAATAGTTAGAGATTATACTACAGAAAGTTGTATAAATGTAGAAGGTAAAGTTGTAGAAAGAAGTAGCAAAAATCCTAAAATGCCGACTGGTGATATTGAGATAGTTGCAAATAAGATAGAAGTTTTAGGAAAGTGTAAAAATGTTTTACCTTTTGAGATAAATACAGACCAAGATGTAAGAGAAGATTTAAGATTAGAATATAGATTTTTAGATTTGAGAAATGAAAAATTACACAAAAGTATTTTGCTACGTTCTAAAGTATTAAAAGCATTAAGAGATAAAATGGATGAAATGGGATTTAACGAAATTCAAACACCGATTTTGGCAAATTCATCACCAGAAGGAGCAAGAGATTAT
>CAZWIF010000041.1:0-12296 GCA_964634355.1 uncultured Clostridium sp. | reverse complement strand
CATTTTTATTTACAAATGAAATCAATTTTTGGGACATTTTCATTTACTAGTCACACTATAAAAATGTGTGAAAGTACAAAAGCTTGAAATATTATGTAAAATATGGTATAATATAATTGCCATAGATCAAGATCTGTGAGTAAAAAAGAAAGGGGTGTTTGTATGAACACCATGGAATCCAACCCCACTAATGAGGCCAGCGCACCTCGAGATAAAATGGCTGAGCGCATTATGCGCAAAGCCGAACAGCGGCAAAAAGAAAAAAGCGTAAAAAAGGAAGTCGAGGAGATAATGGTTGAGATCGAGAGCCATTGTCTCGAGGAGAATGAACTGGCAGCCCCCTTACCGGGTTGCCCGCTTTTCAAAATCCGCGAAACGGCGGATCGCATTTGGTTCCAGGTTATTGGCTGGAGGTCCTCAATCTACTGGGAGAATATGACTCCCATACATTGGGGTAGACTGCTGGAGAGACTCCAGCAGGAGGGGTTCGTTATTGGCGATTGCGGTTGCGAGTGGCTGATAATCAGCCTGCCAAGAGAGGAGTGAATCCTCTGGGGGACGGTTAATTCCGTCCCCCGAAATTTTTATACAAAATTATAAAATATTACAAAAACATTACAAGAATATTACATTTCTGATATACTATTGAAAAAAATGTCCAAGTGGAATATAATATAAAAAAATAATATCCAAACATCTAAATAAATGGGGGATAGATATGGAAAATTTTGCTGAATACATTTTAAATGAAAAGAATTATCTAAAAAAAATAGAAATTGCATACTATTTACATAAAAAAGCAAATATTTTTTTTGATAAATCTGTTATTTGTAAGACAGAATTAGCAAGAAGATTTATAGAGACGATGAATATTGATGTTGATGAAAATTTAGTTATTACTGCATGCTTATTATATGCAAATAAAAAGGTAACTGTTGCAACAGATTTTGAGAAAATTAAGTTTTATGCTAAAGAAGGAGCGGAATTCCTAGAACAAATAGGTTTTGACGAGAGGTTCTGTAGGATATGTGAAGGAGTAAACAGATATAGTGGTTTAAATCCAAGAGAACCAGAAAGTGATATTTTGGAATTGGTAGACAACTTAGGAGGTTTACTTTTAAATAGAGCCGATAGGGTTTCATATGGAATGCAACAAGCAATGGAATTATTGGTAAATAAGAATTTAAGAAGTGTTGATAACAGATATATGGAACAATTCAAAGAATTTATATATAAGGAAGAGGGGATTATGCTATGAGTATGCAAATAGCAGAATTATCAAGTGAAACGACAAAGAATGAAACTGTTGTACAAATACAAAAAGCCAATAAAGATATAACAGAATTTTTTACATATGTAAATGAAGAAAACCCAGCAATAGGAGCAATATGTAGAAAATATAATTTTGAAGAAATTAATTTTTAAATTTGTAGAAATTAGAAAAATGTAGGGTGTGGACATTGCAGTGGTAAAAACAAGAAAGGGAAGAATAAAATGTACGAAGTATTTGCGGATTTACATATTCACATAGGAAGAACAAAAAATAATAAACCAATTAAAATAACTGCTGCAAGGAGTTTGAATTTTGAAAATATAGCTAAAGAATGTGTTGAAAGAAAAGGCATAAATATTGCGGGAATTATAGATTGTGCTTCTCCATATGTAATAGAAGATATCGAAGATTTTCTAAAAAATGGAGAAGCATATGAAATAGAAAATGGTGGCATAATTTACAAAGATAAACTTTGTATAATTCTTGGAAGTGAAATAGAAACCTCTGAAGAAAGAACAGACGGCAAAAAAGGATGTGCTCATAACTTATGCTATTTTCCTCATTTAGAAGATATAAAAAAATTTTCAAAGGAAATGAGCAAACACATATCAAATATAACTCTAAGCTCACAAAGGGCAGATATATCTGCATATGAATTAATTGATATAGTAGAGAAATATAATGGTATTTTAGTACCAGCACATGCATTCACACCACATAAAAGCTTTTATGGACACTGTACTGATAAATTGGAAAAGATTTTCAAAGAAAAATTTGATAGAGTATTTGCAATAGAATTGGGATTGAGTTCTGATACATATTTAGCAGACCAAATATCAGAACTAGAAACTCGCACATTTTTAACGAATTCAGATGCCCATTCATTACCAAGAATTGCAAGAGAGTATAATAAAATACAAATAGAAGATATTAGTTTTAGAGAACTAGTAAAAGCATTGAAAAATGAAGATGGAAGAAAAATAATTTGCAACTATGGGCTAGACCCAAAGCTGGGAAAATACCATAGAACATATTGCGAGGTTTGTAAAAAAACAATACCAGGAGATGCACCAGTTACGAGATGTGATGCTTGTGATAGCAGAAATATAACAATGGGGGTTTTTGATAGAATAGAAGCTATAAAGGATAAAGATGAAAGCAAAAGTCCAGAATTCAGACCACCATATGTTTATCAAATACCTTTAACCTTTATACCCGGATTGGGAGGAAAAACAATAGAAAAAATGTTAAAGCAATTTGGAACAGAAATGAATATACTCCACAAAATGGAGTTAGATGATATAGAAGCAGTAGTTGGAGAAAAGGTGGCAAAAGAGATAGTTGCTGGAAGAGAGGGAAAATTGAAATTACAAGCTGGCGGTGGCGGAGTTTATGGCAAGGTTTGTAATGAATAACAATTTAAAAATCATAATTTACATTTATACTACATAAACATGTGTTAAGAAAAGAAAACATGGAAGGATGTAGTATTATGGTAAACAAAAGAAGGTATAGAAGAAGCACCCTTAAAGACATTATTATTGAGCATATAAGAAATAATATTATTGAATATATAGTGATGATTATAATATTTTTGATAGGTATTATATTGGGAACAATCTACATAAATAAAGCTAATGATAATCAAACAGAGAAAATATCAGCTTATATTCTTACCTTTTTAGAAGATATATATAATGGAAGCGAAATAGATTCTAGTAGTTTATTAAAAACATCTATATGTAATAATTTATTACTTATAATACTCTTGTGGATTTCAGGACTAACAATGATTGGAATGCCAATAGTGTATTTAATTGTTGTGATTAAAGGTTTTTGCATAGGCTATACAGTATCAGCAATTGTTGCTACATTAGGGACAATTGAAGGTATAAAGTTTATCTCATCGACCATGTTATTACAAAATATTATTATAATTCCTAGTATACTGATGTTAGCTGTTAGTGGTATTAAACTGTATAAATCAATAATGAAGGACAGAAGGAGAGAGAATATAAAGATAGAAATTCTAAAATATACTATAATAGCTATTTTTATAGGTATAACTATTATAATTGCATCTTTAATAGAGACATATATTTCTGCTAACATATTTCGAATTATTTTTAATTAAAATTTGAACAAAACTATTTACAATTAATGTTTTATTTGATATAACATAATAAATTATGTTAATAAAAATAGGAACATTAAGGTTGTGAAATATTTTTTCAACTAGATTTGTATCCTGGAAGGGAATGATGGTTAATATGGATAAACAAATAAACAATTTTTTACAATTTATACAAAATGAAAAAAAAGTGTCAGAAAACACATTACAATCATATAAAAGAGATATATTACAATTTCAAACTTATGTTGATGACAATAATATACATTTTTTAAAAGTAGATAATAAAGAGATATCTGAATATTTAGAATATATGAAAGAAATGGGTAAGAAGAGTTCAACAATTTCGAGAAGCCTTGCATCAATAAGAGCTTTTTATCAATATTTGTTAAGAAATAAAAAAATGAAGAAAGATCCAACAGAAGGAATTCAATCCCCAAAGATAGATAAAAGAGTACCAACTGTATTGTCTGCACAAGAGGTAGAATTATTGTTAGAGCAACCTAAAAATGTTGATTTAAAGGGAATTAGAGATAAAGCTATGCTAGAATTTGCATATGCTACAGGTATGAAGGTTACAGAAATCATATCATTAAATATAGATGATGTTAATTTTGAAAATAGCATTGTAACTTGTAAAACAGGAGCAAGACAAAGAAATATTCCTTTAGGAAATATGTCAATTGATGCTTTAAAAGATTATGTGGAAAATGCAAGACCAATTCTAATTAAAGATGATAGTGTTACAGCACTTTTTGTAAACACTAATGGACATAGATTGACAAGACAAGGGTTCTGGAAGATAATAAAATACTACAAAGAACAAGCTCATATAACAAAAGATATAACGCCACATGTTTTGAGACATTCCTTTGCGACACATTTATTGCAAAATGGTGCAGATTTGAAATCAATACAATTAATGTTAGGACATTCAGATATATCATCTACACAAATATATATGCAATTCCAAGATGAAAATTTACAAAATATATATAAGAAAGCACATCCACGTGCATAATTAAATAATAGTTAATGTAATACGTAAAGGCACGGTGTACCGTGCCATTTATGATAAAAAGCATACTACAAATTTATACCCAACTGAACTGAAACTTGTGCCTTGGGAAAGGAATGATATTAAATTTGAAAAAAAAAGAAAAAGATATAAAAGAAAATATAGAAAAATTTGAACAAGAAATAAGAGATAGAAAAAAAATACCACAGTATGAAAAAAAGAAATTATTAAAAAAAATTTTTAAAAACATGCTAATTTTATTTATAATATTAATATATATATTTATATTGCAAATTGGTGAGGAAAACATTGAGACAGAAACTTATAAAATAATATTAAAAACATTAAGTATTGTTCTAATATGTGTAACAACTATTATGTTTGAAATATCATATAAGACTAATAAAAATGAAATAATTCTACATAGTATAGAAATATTAACCTTATCATTTTTTACCTTATTTTTAATTTCTGCGTATTCTTTATATTATGGAAGCTTTTATAAAGTTATACAAGCTGCGATGATTGCGTATACAGTCTATTATTTAGTAAAAAGTATAATTATAAGAAAAATTTATAAGAAAAAATATTATGAAAGCATAAATGATATAAAAACAATAGTTGCAAAAAGATAAATGATGTAGTATAATTTAATTTATATAATTAAATGGGGAGTGATTTAAAATGATGGTAAAACCAACTGTTACAGAATTATTAAAGAAAGTGGATAATAGATTTGCACTAGTTATTGTAACTGCAAAAAGAGCAAGACAATTATCAGATGGTGCTAACCCTTTAACAAATAAATTAGAAGATTCAAATGTGACATTAGCAGCAGTAGAAATTGCTGAAGGCAAGGTAGGTCCAAAATGTTAGTAATATTATCAGGAGTAGCAGGAGCGGGGAAAGATACGGTAAAAAGGGAAGTTGTAAAAAGGTTAGACTATGTAGATACTTTTCCAACAGTTACAAGTAGACCGATAAGAAAAGGGGATATTCCTGGAGTCACATATATTTTTGTTACTGAAGAGAAGTTTAAGGAAATGATAGCCAATAACGAATTATATGAATATGATATTCATCACAATAATTATTATGGAGTTGCTAAAAAGCCATTGCAAGAAAAAGTTGCAAATGGAAAAGTTGCAATAAGAGATGTTGATGTTAATGGCACGGAAAACTTAGTAAAACAACTAGGCGGAAAAATGAAAATTATTACTATATTCTTGAGAGTTCCTAAGGAAGAATTAAAAAGAAGATTAGAAGAAAGAGTTGATAAACCAGATGAGGCTGAGATTAAGTTGAGATTAAGTAGATTTGAGTATGAAGAGTCAAAAATGGGGCAATATGATTATGTAATAGATAATACAAATCAAGAAGAAACAATAAAGAAAATAATACAAATTATAGAAGAAAATGTTACAATTCCCTTATCTTAATAAAAATAGTCGTGAATTGTAACAAGAAAATAAATGATGTGAAATAATATCTTGATTTTTTTATATAAAATGATATAATATCGACAACAGAGATAATATGAACTATTTCTGTAAAATATAAGGATTGGAGTGATGATAAGTGGAGAAATACAAGTGTACAATATGTGGTTATATTTATGATGAAGAAAAAGAAGGGGTAAAGTTTTCTGATTTACCAGATAATTGGGTATGCCCATTATGTGGAGTTGGAAAAGAAATGTTTAAAAAAGTTGAAGAATAATTGAAAAAGACAAGGAAACTGGAAAAAAATTCCATCATCTTGTCTTATTTTCTTTGAAAAGAGGAGGCTTAGTTTGAAAAAAACAAAAATATCAGAAGACATAATATATATTGGAACTGATGATAAAACAATAGATTTATTTGAAGGACAATATGTTGTTCCAAATGGGATATCATATAATTCATATCTTATAAAAGATGAAAAGAATGTAATAATGGATACTGTTGATAAAAGAATGACAGAGGAATGGTTAAAGAATTTAGAAGAAGCACTTGGAGATGAAAGACCAGATTATCTTGTTGTTTCTCATATGGAACCTGATCATGCATCTAATATAGGACTAGTTGCTAGCAAGTATCCAGATATGAAAATAGTTGGAAATCCAAAGACCTTTGTAATGTTAACACAATTTTTTGATATAGAGAATTTACAAGAAAGAAAAGTTGTTGTTACAGAAGCCGAGGAATTAAATATAGGAAAACATACATTACAATTTTTTATGGCACCGATGGTTCATTGGCCAGAGGTAATGGTTACTTATGAGCAAACAGAAAAAATTGTATTTTCAGCCGATGGATTTGGAAAGTTTGGAACTTTAGATACAGATGAAGAGTGGTTATGCGAAGCTAGGAGGTATTATTTTAACATAGTAGGAAAATATGGAACACCTGTACAAGCCTTATTGAGGAAGTTAGCGACTTTAGATGTTAAAATGATATGTCCTTTACATGGACCAATATTAAAAGAAGATTTAGGATATTATATAGATAAATATAACACATGGAGTAGTTATCTTCCTGAAGACGATGGAGTTTTAATTGCTTATGCTTCTATATATGGAAATACAGCAAAGGCAGCAAATGAATTGTCAAAGATATTAGAAGAAAAAGGAGCAAAAAAAGTTGTAGTAACAGATTTAGCAAGAGATGATATGGCAGAAGCGGTTGAGGATGCTTTTAGATATGATAAAATTGTACTTGCTGCTTCAAGCTATAATATGGAAGTGTTTCCACCAATGGAACATTTTCTACATCATTTAAGGGGAAAGAATTATCAAAATCGTAGAGTAGGTATAATTGAGAATGGAACTTGGGCTCCATCAGCTGCAAGAACTATAAAAAATATATTAAAAGATATGAAAGATATAACAATTTGTGAACCAACGGTTACTATCATGTCAAGATTAAAGAAAGATTCCTTTGCCAAATTGGAAGAATTAGCAGATAATATATTGAAAGGATAAATATCTAAAGGTAAAGCTTATGAAATTAAGAAGAAAAAGAATAATTAAAGTAAAAACTAAAAAACTTACAAATAGCTTTAAATACGCTTTTGAAGGATTATTTTCATCATTTAAAACTGAAAGAAATATGAAGATACATATTTTTATTATGCTTTTAGTTATTTTATGTGGAGTTTTATTAAAGATAAGTGCAATAGAATGGATAATATGCACAATATTGTTTGCGATAGTGATTTCAGGAGAATTATTCAATACAGCAATTGAAAACCTTGTAGATATGGTTATGCCATATAAAAATGAAAAGGCAAAATTAGTTAAGGATATTTCAGCGGCGGCGGTATTAGTCCTAGCTATTGGTGCAGTAATAGTAGGATTAATAATATTTATTCCAAAACTAATTCCTAACTTGTTTGTATAAAAATATTAGAGTTAATTGAAAAAACAAAAGAAATATAGTAGAATATATGTACATAAAAATCGGAGGGAATATATTGAACCAATTAATTCTGGTGGGAGATAGAAGACCTACCAATGTACAAAAGACAATAATATATTTTTTTATATATTCTTTTATAGGTTGGATAATTGAAGTTATTTATGCAATGTTTGTACAGGGAGAGTTTGTAAATAGAGGATTTTTATTTGGACCAATTTGTCCAATTTATGGTTTTGGAGCAATCATATTGATTGTAGGTCTAAGAAAAGTAAAAGGCAATAAAATCATGGAATTTTTAATTGCTACGATAGCTTTCACAATATTTGAATATCTTGTATCTTATGTACTAGAAATTTTATTTCAGCAAAGATGGTGGGATTATTCACAAGATATATTAAATCTACAAGGAAGAATAAGTATATTATATTCAATAGTTTGGGGAATATTAGGTGTTCTTTTTATAGAAAAATTGCATCCATTTATAAGAGATAAAGTAAACAGAGTATCTTTATTTATTCCAAAAATGGTACAACGCATTTTAGAGGTTGGATTGTTAATTGCAATATTTATGGATACTGTTTTATCAATTGTTGAATATTTAGGAGTTTAATAAAACCAAAGAAGGTATTAATATGGAGAAAAAAACATTTAAAATAGCGGGAATTAGTATATGGAGAATACTTGCATATTTTGTTATATACAGTTTTATGGGATATATAATTGAGACTATATATGCATTTATCTTATATGGTGTAGTTGAGTCTAGGCAAAGTTTCTTATATGGACCTTTTTGTTCAATTTATGGACTTGGTGCTGTAATTATGATATGTGTATTACAATATTTTGGAAAAAATATACATACTCTATTTTTAGGAGGTTTTCTAACTGGAAGCGTTACAGAATATATGGTAAGCCTAATAGGAGAAAAGTTACTTAGCACATCATGGTGGGACTATTCAGATAAATTTTTAAATGTAAATGGAAGAATATGCTTTATATATTCAGTGTTTTGGGGGCTATTAGGATTATATTTAATAAAAGTAGTAAATCCCAAAGTTGATAAAGTAATTGACTGGACTATAAATAAAGTTCGGAATAATGAAATTAAAAACTATTGCAATTGCTGTTACTTTGATTATAATTATTGATTGTATTGTTTCTGGATTTGCAATTGATTTATATTTAACAAGAGTTGCAATCGAAAATGATTTAGAGGTTGAATATAAGGAGCAAGTAGCAGAAAAGTATAATGCAATATATAATGAAAATGAAAAATTATCTGATTTCATAGAGAAATACTGGGGAAATGAAAAAATGATAAAGACATATCCAAATTTAACCATTATGTTAGCAAATGGCAAATTTAAAACAATAAAAGATTTTTATCCTGATATCCAACCATATTACTTAAAATTGAAAAAATAAAATGATTATACAGGAACATCCTTTTGTTGTATGGTATGTAACCCAAGAAATATTAAGGAGAAAATTAAATGACAGAGTAATATATATATAGGATGAAATGGAGAATTAAATGAGGCTAATAAAAAAAGTAATAATTTTAATAATAGTAGTAGCAATATTAGGAGTTATTGGTGTGGCAGGAGTAGCTGTATATGATGGGTATAATATGTATAAAGAGGCAATAGAGGAAACAACGTTATCTGATAAAATAGAGAGTATCAAAGAAAAAGAAAACTATGCAACATTACAGGAACTGCCACAAATTTATATAAATGCTGTTTTAGCAGTGGAGGATCATAGATTTTATTCACACAATGGTATTGATATAATTTCGATAGGTAGAGCTGTAATTAAAGACATTCAAGATATGAGCTTTGTTGAGGGTGGAAGTACTATAACACAACAGATTGCTAAAAATATATATTTCACCCAAGAAAAGAAAATTACAAGAAAAATAGCGGAAGTTTTTATGGCTTTTGATATAGAGGAAAATTATTCTAAAGATGATATATTAGAAATTTATTTAAATACAAGTTATTTTGGAGATGGATATTATACTATTAAGGAAGCTTCAATAGGATACTTTGGAAAAATTCCATCTGAAATGACAGACTATGAAAGTATAATGTTAGCGGGTATACCAAATGCACCAAGTATATATGCGCCAACAAAGAATTTAGAACTCGCAAAACAAAGGCAAAGGCAGGTAGCAGATGCAATGGTAAAATACGGATATATTACACAGGAAGAGGTGGATAATATATTAAGTGAAATTTAGGGAAAGTCATGAAATTTATTAATTATTAGAGTGTAAGGGCACGGTGTACCGTGCCCTTTAAATTTGTAGAATTGGACGAAATTTTATTTCAAAAAAAATTTAACTGACTTATCAGTATAGTATTTATTTTTTATATTATTTATGATATATTATAGTACAGAATACAAAATATGATAGTATTTAATACTAGGTAAACGTTAGGATAAAATAATATTTATAATAGAAAGGAATGTTGAGAATATGAAAAATGAAAAAATATTTGAAGCAGAGGAATTTAATAATGTAAAGGAAATTATCTATAATTCAGCAAAGAAATACAGTGAACAGACTGCTTTTGTGATAAAACATCAAAAGGATAATGTTAAGACATATGAAAATATAACATATAAAAGATTTCTAGAAGATGTTAATAAGTTAGGCACTGTTTTATATGAAATGAAACTAAAAGGAAAAAGAGTTGCTATTATAGGAAAAAATAGATATGAATGGGTTTTGTCATATATTACAAGTCTATTAGGTGGGATTGTTGCAATACCACTAGATAAAGATTTGCAGTATGATGAGTTAGAGAATTCTTTAATTAGAAGTAAGGCTGAATGTATAATTTTTGATGAGAAATTGACAGAAGAGATGCAAGAAATTAAGAAAAAAGGGAAAACTCAAATAAGCGAATACATTTGCATGAGTGATGGTCAAAGATTTAAATCTGTAAATGAATTATTGGCAAAAGGAGAGAAATTACTAAAACAAGGGAAAAATGAATATATTGATGCGAAGATTGATGAAAACAAGATGAACATATTATTATTTACATCAGGGACTACAGCAAAGTCTAAGGCTGTAATGCTATCTCATAAAAATGTTGCTTCTAATATTTATGCAATGCAATGTGTCGAAGATATAAGGAGTACAGATACAAATATTGCATTTCTTCCTTTTCATCATATATTTGGCTCAACATGCATGATTATGATGTTGGCATGCGGAGTAAAGACAGTATTTCCAGATGGATTGAGATATATTCAGCAAAATTTAAAAGAATATAAAGTTACTATATTTGTAGGTGTTCCTATCTTAATTGAGGCAATTTATAAAACAATAATGAAAGAGATAGAAAAACAAGGAAAAACGAAGTTAATAAAAGTGGCAAGAAAAATAAGTAATTTATTATTAAAGATACATATTGATATTAGAAGGAAAATATTTAAACAAATTATTGAGGCACTAGGAGGAGAACTTAGATCCGTGATTTCGGGAGGAGCTCCAGCAGATGCAAATGTATTGGAAGGATTTAATGAATTTGGAATAGATAATGTACAAGGATATGGAATAACGGAAACATCACCTGTAATTGCTGCAGAGAATTGTAAATATAAGAAAAAGGGTTCAGTTGGTTTTCCAATGATTAATGATACCATTGAAATTGTTAATAAGGATGAGAAGGGTATTGGAGAAATAAGAGTAAAAGGTCCAAATGTAATGTTGGGATATTATGAAATGCCAGAAGAGTCAGAAAAAGCATTAAGAGATGGTTGGTTTTATACAGGAGATTTGGGATATATTGATGATGAAGGCTTCTTATTCATAACAGGAAGAGAAAAAAGTATGATTGTTTTAAAAAATGGTAAAAAAATTTTCCCCGAGGAACTAGAAACATTGATAAATAGGCTAGAACTTGTAGAAGAATGTATGGTGTTTGGATTGCCTAATAAAAATGACAAAAATGATTTAAAACTTTCAGTAAAAATTGTATACAATAAAGAAGTAGCAAAAGAAAAGTACTCAGATAAAACTGAAGAGGAACTATATAAGATTATATGGGAACAGATAAAAGAAATTAATAAGACTTTTCCAAGATATAAACATATTCAATATATGATTTTAAGCAATGAAGAATTAATAAAAACTACAACCAAGAAAGTAAAACGCCATGAGGAAATGAAAAAGATATTGAGTGAGATGTATTGAAAAAAATATGTAAGTATAATATAATTTAACAAAATAAAATGGAAAGGGATGAAAGGTTGAAAAATAATTTTCACCCATCCAGTTAAGATAGCCGTGCACAACGAAGTGAGCTACGGATATCTTATGCAGAGCTTTATGTAAGCTTTCAAAAGCTTACAGGAAAGGAGAACGATGTAAGCTTTGAAAGCTAACATCTACTAGGAAGAATGAATAAAAAAATTAAAATTTCAATTATAGTATTAATTGTGTTGGTTGTTATTGTGTCT
>CAZWIF010000040.1:0-12624 GCA_964634355.1 uncultured Clostridium sp. | reverse complement strand
AGAACAAGTAAAAAATGTTGAGGAGGTACGAAAATGGTTGAAAGAACAATAAATAAAGATATTGAAGATAGTATAAATAAATTTATAGAAGAAATAAAAAAGCAATATAATGTTACAGCAATTATATTATTTGGCTCTTATGCAAAAGGAACAGAAAACGAAGATAGCGACATAGATATTGCAGTTATTTCAGATGATTTTGAAGATATTTATGATTGTATGGCAGTTCTAATGGGAATGACTTGGGACATAGATGCTAGAATAGAGCCACATCCAATAACAACAGAAGATTATGAAAAAGTTTCAAATCCTTTTATAAAAGAAGTTGTAGATACTGGAATAAAAGTAGAGTAGAATGTATTAATAGTCAAATAAAATAGCAAAATAGTAGAAGATATGCACGAGACAATAATAGATGAAGAAACATAGAATAAGGTACAGGAAAAACTTAATTCTTATAAGTCTGATAGAAAAAAATATGATTATATTTTAAATGGGAGGGACGAAAGCCTCAGTAATTACCATGAGAGATGACTAACTAGAAATAGTTAGTCATCAGTTAGTTTTAAAAGAAAAATTGCTATGCTAGGTGCCTAATTTAGGACACCTTCTTTTTAGTTTATAGTATTTGTTATGATAAACCTACATAAAAATTGAAAGGAAGCAAAGAGAAGGGTTTATTAAATAAAGTAAAAAAATCATAAGGAAAGATGGCAATAATGCAAAATTTGGGAAAATTGCGAAAGAATGGATTGAATATAAACGAATATCAGTAAAGGAGTCAACTTATTGCAATTATTTATTTATAATAGAAAAATATTTGAATCCAAAATTTAAAGATAAAGATATACAAGAAATTCAAAATTACAATTATTATATTCAAGAATTATTAACAAGATTATCAGCAAAAACGGTAAGAGATATTATAAATGTACTAAAATCAATTTTAAAGTATTATGAAGATGAATATAATTGTATATTACAAGTCAAAAGAATAAATTTGCCTAAATTAGAAAAAACAAGAATAAAGATATTAAGTCAAAAGGAAAAAGTAAAATTGGAAAAGTATTGTATTGAAGAGAATACATTAAAAAATATTAAAAATTTTGGTATTAATTGTTGATTTTTTATATTTTTTAGTATAAGATGCATATGTAAAATATCGTCAAGTAAACTACTTAATGATAATGAATTTTTTTACAAAGAAATGAACAGTATTATAAAGAAAGGAGAATAAAATGATTAAAACAAAATATATGATGATTATATTATTGGTAAGTTTTATGCTATTTATAATCCCTACAATAGTTAATGCAGCAGACACCCAAACTACTACATCAGTTATTAATGATGTAACTGTACAATGGTCATATACATTAAATGATTCAAACCAGATTGAAAATTTAAAATGCACAAATCCAACAGAATTAAAAGGAAATATTACAGTTCCATCACAACTAGATGAAAAAACTGTAATAAAAATTGGAGATGAAGCTTTTAAATCAGCTACTAATATTACAGGTGTAACTATTTCTAGTTCAATTACAAGTATTGGTTATGGAGCATTTAATGGTTGTTCTAGCTTAACAAATGTTGATTTAGGAAGTATACAATCAATAAGTTTTGATGTATTTAAAGATTGCCCCAAATTAACAAGTATTAAAATTCCAAAAACATTAGTGGATGGAACAATTATAAATGTAGGTGTATTTACAGGAACAACAGTATTAACCTCTGCAACATTTGAAGATGGTCTTACAGAAATTCCAGCAGGTATATTACAAGGATGTTCTGGGATAACATCAGTTACTATTCCAAGTTCTGTAACAAAAATAAACTGCTATGCTTTTGCAGGTACAAGTATTTCAGAAATAGATATACCAAATTCTGTTACAGATATTGAATATGATGCTTTTGCAAATTGTGCTGATTTAAGTAATGTTGATTTAGGAAGTATACAATCAATAAGTTTTGATGTATTTAAAGATTGCCCCAAATTAACAAGTATTAAAATTCCAAAAACATTAGTGGATGGAACAATTATAAATGTAGGTGTATTTACAGGAACAACAGTATTAACCTCTGCAACATTTGAAGATGGTCTTACAGAAATTCCAGCAGGTATATTACAAGGATGTTCTGGGATAACATCAGTTACTATTCCAAGTTCTGTAACAAAAATAAACTGCTATGCTTTTGCAGGTACAAGTATTTCAGAAATAGATATACCAAATTCTGTTACAGATATTGAATATTATGCTTTTAAAGATTGTCCAAATTTAACAAAAGTAACAATTTTAGATAATTGCACAAGCGTAGGTTGGTTTACTATCTATCCTACAACTGATACAGTATTTAATAATCACAATGACGATTTAACAATTTATTGTTATGAAGGATCTAAAATTGCAGAATATGCTATTGGAACAAATATAAAGTATGTATATCTAACAAGACCTTCTACAGAAAATACAAAAGAAGATGATACGACAACGATTACTGGTACATTGCCTCAAACTGGTGTTGGAGTTGGAATAATTTTAGCTTTAATAGTATTAATAGGAACCTTTATATTTGCATTTATAAAATATAATAAATATAATAGCATTTAGATAACAAGCAAAAAAGAGTCATCTAAAGCGGGAGAAAATGTCAATTTAATATCAGATGATTGAAATATGCTAAGTTTGAATTTTCTATTTGTTAGTAATAGAGTAATAATAAATGAATAGAAATCATAAAAATAGTGTGAAGAAGAATTAAAATCTTTTTTACACTTATTTTTTATGGAAAGGAATGCATATTATGAAGAGAAGAATAATTACAATTGCTACATGTATTGTAGCTATAATTACAATAACATTTGTAATTACATTTAATAATAGGTATGAAGTTGCAATACTTACAAGTAGTACGACTTTAAGCAATACAAAAATTGAATGGGGATTGAAGAGGGCTTCTAATAATGAACAACCAGATTTAGGAACGACTAACACACAGTTAATGCAAGAGTATAATGGAATTGCGATGGGAAATAGTGAGAATAAATATGTTTATTTAACATTTGATGAAGGGTATGAAGCTGGCTATACGGAACATATATTGGATGTGCTAAAAGAAAATGAAGTAGTAGCGGCATTTTTTATAACAGGTCATTATTTAAATTCAGCGGGAGAGATAGTGCAAAGAATGATTGATGAGGGACATATAGTAGGAAATCATACAGTGAACCATTATAGTATGCCAGATTTATCAGATGAGGAGATTAAAGAGGAGGTTATAAATCTTCAAACCGCAGTTTATGAAAAAACTGGATATGAGATGAAATATATTAGACCTCCCAAAGGGGAATTTAGTGAAAGAACTTTAGCTTTAACTAATAATTTGGGATATACAACTGTAATGTGGAGTTTTGCATATGATGATTGGGATGAAGAAAAACAGGGAAGAACAGAATATGGAAAAGAAAAAATATTATCTAATATACACCCAGGCTGTGTAATTCTTTTGCACGCCACATCTAAGGATAATTCAGAGATATTAGATGAGGTCATAAAAAATATTAAAGAAATGGGATATGAATTTAAAAGCATAGAAGATTTCGAAAGATAATTTAGAAATGCGTAGATGCCTATAAAAGGAGAGGATTTAATTGAAGAAAAGGAAAGTCAATGCAAAGATGAATCGAATAAATGAACTATTAGAGATGCCAGCAGAAGTAGTATCTGATGTGCCTAGAATTTCGATATTAGGTTTTGAAGAAATGCTTATTGAAAATTATAAGAATATTATTGAGTATGAAGATTTTTATATAAAGATAAATACATATATTGGAATTGTAAATATTAATGGATTTAATCTGAGACTAATGCAGATGAATCAAGATGATATGAAAATTACAGGGAAGATAGATAGTATAAATTTTGAGAGTTACGAAGATGATGAGATGGAGGAAAAATAAGTGATATTTAAAATCTTATTAGGTTATATTTGTGGATATGTTAATATATCTGTCGAAGGATATTTTATTGAAAGATTTATAAACATGTGTATAAGCAAAGGAATATTATTATGGAATATGAGAAGAGAAAAATCTACATATCTACAAACTAATATTAATATTAAAGATTTTAAAAAAATTAAAAATGTAGCAAAAAAGACGAAATGTAAAGTAAGTATAAATAGAAAAAAAGGAGTTCCATTTATAATAAATAAATATAAGAGAAGAAAAATCTTTGTTGTTGCATTATTTATAATTATGTCATGCATCCTAGTTACGTCTAGATTTATATGGAATATTGAAATAAGTGGAAACGAAAAAATAGATACAAAAGAATTATTACAACAGTTAAGTGAATATGGAATAGATATAGGAGTAAGAAAAGCAAAAATAGATACAGAAGAAATAATAAGAAAGATTAGGTTAGAAAGGGACGATGTGGCATGGATGAGTATAGATATAAGTGGTACAAATGCTATAATAAAGATAGTGGAGAATACAGAAAAACCAGAAATAATTAATCAATATGATTATTGTAATATTGTAGCAGATAAAAAGGGAGTGATAACAAAAATAAATGCTAAAAATGGTACTTCCCTAGTAAAAGTAGGAGATGTGGTCACAGAAGGAACAGTTCTTGTAGCTCGGATTGATGGAGGGACAATATACAGGTGTAAGATATGTACATAGTGATGCGGAAATAGAGGCAAGAGTTTGGCATGAAGCAACTAAAACCATGATGTATGAACAGGATGAGGCGACTTTTACGGGAAATTCAAGAAAAAGATATTCAATAAAAATAAATAATTTTCAAATAAATTTATACAAAAGTCTTCCAAATTTTGAAAAATATGATACAATAAGTGAAAGGAAAAAACTAAGGATTTTTTCAGACTTTTATTTACCGATTGAGTTAGGGATAGACGAATATCAAGAAATAAAGGAAGAAAAAATAACATATACATATGAAGAACTTAAAAGTATTATATTGGAAGAGCTTGAAAACCAGCTTTCCGCAGAGATTGAAGATGAGAATTCTGTAATAAATAAACAAATAAATGAGAAAGAGATAGATGGTGGATTGGAAATACAACTTATATATGAGACTTTGGAAAATATTGGAATTGAAGCTGAAGTAGAAATAGTTGAAGAAACAAATGAGGTAGAAGAAATAGTGAATTAAATAGAATTAAAATGCAAAAGAAAGGAAGGATGAAACAATGGAAGAAAAAGGGTTAAGGTTGGCAAGAACTGATGGAGCATTTTTTTCAAAAATTACAACAACACTTACAAAACTACTTATACCAACAAAAGTTGGAATAAATGGGATGTTAATTTCTATGAAAAGAAATAATGTCGTAAAGGCGTATTATGAATTCAATAGTGATAGTGAAAAGACTAAAGAAAATAAAGAAGCTTTAGAAAAGAAATATGAGAATGCTATGGTTTTATATTTGGAGTCATTGGATAAATATATCATGGAATCAGTGTATAAGAAAGTAAAAAATAGAAGTGCTACTGCATTTGAAGAAGATGCATTATCAAGATATTATAATGTAGTTCATTTGAAGGAAACTCAATACCTAGAGTATAAATATAAAAAACAACAGTTTTTAATAGAATTAGATTATGAAAGCCTAAAAAGCAATAATAAAGTAAAAATCCTTGAAAAATATAAAACTTTTTATGCTGATAAAATGAATAGTTTATACAAAGGATTATTAAAAAATTATTCTGTTCAATTGGCAGATAAAGTTAATCAGGATAATGAACGTAAAGAAAAAATTTATGAGGATATATTTGAAAGTCTAGAGAAGTATGTAGCTAATGTTTTACCAATAAAAATCGAAGAAGGAACAGAACCGGCATATAAGGAGATTGTTAACGAGTATGATAAATTTAATTCTTTCTTAGCAGGTAAGTTGGATAAAAGAGATGTAATAGAAAAAAAGATGCTATTATTAGGAATTAGTAGAAAATTATTTACTCATAGTTTACCATTAGCAGTTGCAGAACAATGTTATGAAAGTTTATTACAGAGTACGAGACACTTAATTATTAGTAGTCCAAATAAGAAAAAACAAGAAATGGCTTATGATATGTTAATAACATTGATAGAAGATTATAATGTAAAATTATTATCAACAAAAATATATTGGGAAAAACCAAAAGATAGAGAAGAATATAAAAAATTCTGGGATAAGTATTTAGAAATAGAAAAATATACAGGTTTGAAATCTGAAAAGACTGAAATGAAGGAAATTTTATTCTTAAAAGATGATATGAAGAAATTAAATACAGATGGGTTACAAGCAAAACATATAATTAAGTTCTATAAGAAGAAACTAATCGAATTAGGTGCAATGAGACAACTAAAAAATTCATGTACTACAGGTTCAAATATTAAATTAATAAAAAGGTAGATATATAATGAAATGAAAGAAATTGTGGAAATAAATTATGAGAATATTAAACAAGAAGCAGAATATGAAGAATTAATAAATTTAGTAGCAAGGACATGCTTTGAAGAAGAATCTATAGAAAATACAGATTTATATCTTAGTATAACTTTATCAGATGAAGAGTATATTCATAAAATTAATAAAGAATATAGGAAAGTAGATAGAACGACAGATGTATTATCTTTTCCAATGTTTGAAAAAAATGAAATACCTAAAAATCCCACAGGCATACCGGATGTTTTGGGAGATATAATAATTTGTATTCCAGTTGTTGAGAGACAAGCTGTGGAATATGAGCATAGTTTTAAAAGAGAGTTAGCATATATGTTAGTACATGGATTTTACCATTTAATGGGATACGACCATATGCAAGATGACGAGAAAAAGGAAATGAGAGAGAAAGAGGAGAAGGTACTAAAAAAATTAAATATACTAGATTGATATGAGAGTTTTAATAGAAGGGAATGAAATTATATGAAAAATAAAATTTTAATATTTATATTAATAGTTGTAATAGTTGCTTTAGTTGCATTAGTTGGAATGAAATATCTAGATATAAATAAACTTATGAATAAAAACATTGATATAGCTGGGACTTTTAATGACATAATGGAAGATGTAGAAGAAGAGAAAAAAATACAAATTTGGTCAGGAGATTCAAGAAGTGTAGCAGTTGTAATAGATAATGTTGGAGAAGCTAGACCACAAGCTGGACTAAATGAAGCAGCAATAGTATATGAGGTTACAGTAGAAGGAGGACTTACAAGATTATTGGCAGTTTTTAAGGATATAGAGGATATGCAAGAAACAATTGGACCAGTAAGAAGTGCAAGACCAGTATTTTTAGAGTATGCTATGGAGAATGACAGCATATTTGTACACTTTGGATATAGTGATAAGGCAAAGGCAGAAATAGATCAATTTAAAATCCAGAATGTAAATGGTTTAGTAGCAGATTCGGCTTTTTGGAGAACATCAGAAAAGGCAGCACCACATAATGCTTTAACCAATATGGAGAAGATAATTGGTTATGCAGAGAAAAAAGAATATGCAACAACATCTAGTCAAAGAAGTGTACTGAATTATACAACAGAAGAGGTCGATTTAGTGACGGAACAAATAGCCAATACAGTAAGCATACCTTATAAATCAAATTATAAGATAGTATTCAAATATAATGAAGAAACAAAGTTATATGAAAGATATTTAAATGGTAGTATTCAAAAAGACTGGATATCTGGAGAAACAAGAACAACGAAGAATATTATTGTAACATTTGCAAAAAATTATACAACAGACGAAGAAAATGGATATGGCAGACAGCAAATAGTAAATGTAGGAGATTTAGATGGATATTATATAACAAATGGAGAAGCAATAAAGATAATATGCTCAAAAGCTTCAAGAACAGCACAAACAATATATAAAGATGCAACAACAGGAGAAGAGATAAATGTAAACGATGGGAATACATATATTCAAATTGTTCCAATAGATACAAATATAACATTCGAATGATTTTTAATAGATGGGGCACGGTGTACCGTGCCCCGACATATTGTGTAAAATTAAAATCTATGGTATAATATTTACTATAAAATAAAAAGGAGAGAATGTTGTGGAAAAAGGATTTAAATCAGGATTTGTTTCAATATTAGGAAGAACAAATGTAGGAAAATCAACATTGATTAATTCATTGGTTAAAGAGAAAATAGCAATTATAACTAATAAACCACAGACAACGAGAACAGCAATAAGAGCGATTGTTAATAGAGAAAATTCACAGATTGTAATTATAGATACACCTGGAATTCATAAGCCAAAAACAAAATTAGGAAGAACAATGAACGATACTGCTTTTGATGCGAGTAACGATGTGGATGTGATTTTATTCTTGATTGAAGCAACAAGTAAGGATATAGGAGCTGGAGACAGAAGAATATTAGAAAAAATTAAAGAAGTAAATAAAAATACTATTTTAATTATAAATAAAATAGATTTAGTAAAAAAAGAAGAATTATTATCATTAATAAAATTATATTCAGCAGAGTACAATTTTTCAGCTGTTCTACCAATATCAGCATTAAAGCAAGATAGTACAGAAGAGGTCTTAAATGAAATTGAAAAGCTATTAAAAGTTGGACCGGCTTTTTATGATACAGAAGAATACACAGACCAAACTATGAGGCAATTGGTAGAAGAGACTTTAAGAGAAAAAGCATTAAAATTATTAGATGATGAGGTGCCACATGGATTATATGTTGAAGTTGAGAAAATGAAAATGTCAAAATCAAGAGAGAATAATAAGCCATTCTATAATATAGAAGCTACTATTTATTGTTTAAGAGAATCTCATAAGGGAATAATAATAGGAAAAAAAGGGCAGATGTTAAAGAAAATAGGAACATATGCAAGACAAGACTTAGAAAATATGCTTAGAATGAAAATTAATTTAAAGACATGGGTAAAGGTAAGAGAAGATTGGCAAGACTCAGACAATATAATAAAAAAATTTAAATTTGATTCATAAAAACAAAAATATAGGGGGAACAGTATTCGACCGTAATAAAAAACAATTTGGAAAAATTTTCGAAAAAAATAATCGTATAAAAACTATAAAACAACAAATGATAAAATTAAAGGGAGTGTGATAAAAATGCTTAGAGACATGGCATGGAATACCTTTAAAAATACTGGAAATATAGATACTTTCTTAGAGTTCATAAAAATTAGAGATTTAGAACAAAATTTAGGTGAAATAGATGGGAATAATAAAAACTAAAGGAATAGTTTTAGTTGAAAGTAATATGGGAGATTCAGATAAAATGGTAACATTATTAACACCTGGACTTCGGAAAAATTGGGTGTGCTGCAAAAGGAGCAAAAAGACCAAGGAGTGCACTTCTTGCAGGCACTCAATATTTATGTTTTGCAGATTATGTGTTATTTGAAGGAAGCAATACATATAACATAAATTCATGTGATATAATAGAAGTTTTTTATAATATAAGAACAGATTTAGATAAATTAGAATGTGCAGCAAATATAACAAAAATTGTAAATGACGTTACAACAGAGAATGAAAATAATTTCAAAACATTACAATTATTATTAAATACATTATATATGATATCGGAAACAGAAGTGAATAAGGATTTAATTACAAGTATATTTAAGATGAGATTAACATCAATATTAGGATTTACACCACAAGTAACTAAATGTATAAATTGTGGAACAACAGAAAATATAACACATTTTAGTATAAAGGATAATGGATTTAAATGTGAGGCATGTAGTAAAACAGATACAGGTTCAATAACTATGCATGACGGAACAAGAGATGCAATAAAATATACAATAATGGCACCACCCAAAAAGCTTTTTGGATTTAATATTACTGAAGAGTGTATACAAGAATATAAATTGATTTCAAAAATTTATTTAAATCAGAAATTAGAAAAAGAATTTAAATAAAAAAAGAGAACGGTTCTAATTTTCAATTTTTTAAAATTAAAAATTAAAACTGTTCTTTTTTCTTTTTTATTCTGTTACAGTTTCATCATCAGATGTTGTATTATTAACTTCTGCATCTTCAGTTGTTAAAGCTTCATCAGATACAGTTTCATCGTCTGTTGTAGTTTCATCATCAGATACAGTATCGTCATTAGCTTCTTCATCAACTTCTTCTTCTTCTTCTGTTTCAGCATAATATTTAAGTAATGAATTTTGATCTTGAATAAGTTTTAAATCAGTTGATAATGCGTCTATAGTTGCATTGTATAGTTTGCTTTGATTGATTAATATAACTATTTCAGTAGAAAGCAATAATATAGCTATTATAGCTACAATAAAAAGAAAAATTAATGAATTAAGTCTTCTTTTCTCTTTAGTATCTAACATCTTTATTCCTCCTTTCATTAGTTTAATTGTCAAAATAATTATAATGCTTTTGCTATTTTTTTGCAAGTAATTTTACAAAAATGTAAAATTATTGTATATAATGTTGAAAATATGGAGTAAACGTAAAAATAATGATAAAAACATAGAAAAATTCTTGACAAAAATTGGGTATATTATATAATATAATGGATAAAATTATAACTAACGATTAAACGAGGGGGAGAAGAACAAATGGCACAAGATATTAGTGAAGAAGAGAAAAACAAGATTAATGATATGATTGATTCTCTTGTACAAAGAGCAAAAGTAGCATCAGAAGAATATTTGAAATTAGATCAAGAGACTATTGATAATATTGTAAAAAAAATGTCTATGGCAATCCTTGAAAATCATATGAAACTCGCAAAAATGGCAATTGAAGAGACAAAACGTGGAATATATGAAGATAAAATTACAAAAAATATGTTTGCGTCTGAATATATATACCATAGTATAAAATACAATAAGACAGTTGGTGTAATAAACGAAAATGAGGAAGAAGGCTATGAAGAAATAGCAGAGCCAGTTGGAATCATAGCTGGGGTAACTCCGGTTACGAACCCTACTTCTACAGTAAGTTTTAAATCTTTAATATCAGCCAAAACAAGAAATGTTATCATATTTGGTTTTCATCCATCAGCACAAAAATGTAGTGAAGAAACCGCAAGAATTTTAAGAGATGCAGCAGTTGAGGCAGGTGCACCAAAGGACTGTATTCTATGGATAGAAGAACCATCAGTTCATGCAACTAACGCATTAATGAGACATCCCGGAGTAAACTTAATATTAGCTACGGGCGGAACTGGAATGGTTACAGCTGCATATTCATGTGGAAAACCAGCATTAGGTGTAGGACCTGGAAATGTGCCATGTTATATAGAAAAATCAGCCAAATTAAGGACATCAGTAAATGATTTAGTCTTATCTAAGGCATTTGATAATGGTATGATTTGTGCTTCAGAGCAGGCAGTAATAGTAGATGAAGAAATTGAGCAGGAATTTACAAAATTAATGAAGCAAGCAGGATGTTACTTTACAAACGATGAGGAAACTGAAAAGTTAAAAAACGCAATGTTTACAAGGAATGAAAATGGAACATGGAAATTAAATAGTAATATTCCAGGACAAAGCCCAAAAAAAATTGCTGACCTGGCAGGAATAGATATACCCGAGGATACGAAAGTAATAGTAGTATATCAAACAGGGGTGGGAAATGATTTCCCATTTTCAAAGGAAAAATTAAGTCCAGTACTTGCTTATTATGTTGTTAAAGATTCAGACGAAGGAATAAGACTTGCAGATAATTTAATCCATTATGGTGGAATGGGACATTCAGCAGTAATACATTCAGAAAATAGGGAAATAATACAAAAGTATGCAGAGGTAATAAAGGCAGGAAGAATACTTGTTAATTCACCTTCAACTCATGGAGGAATTGGTGATATATATAATACGAATTTACCATCATTAACTTTAGGATGCGGTACATTTGGAGGAAATTCAACGACGGATAATGTGTCATCAGTTAACTTGATTAATATTAAAAGAATAGCAAAAAGGAGGGTTAACATGCAATGGTTTAAAATTCCGGAAAAGATATATTTTGAAGCTGGTTCAATTGGTTATCTAGAAAAAATGCCAGATATAACAAGAGCATTTATTGTAACTGATCAATCAATGCTTCAACTTGGATATGTAGATAAGATATTATATTATCTAAGAAAAAGACGTGATTATGTTCATGCAGAAATATTTGCAGATGTAGAGTCAGATCCATCATTTGATACAATCAATAGAGGCGTAGAACAAATGAAGAACTTTAAACCAGATGTAATAATTGCACTTGGTGGAGGAAGTCCGATTGATGCTGCAAAAGGAATGTGGTTGTTCTATGAATATCCAGAGGCAGATGTAGAGGGAATGAAACTTAAGTTTATGGATATAAGGAAAAGAACATATAAGTTCCCGAAATTAGGAAAAAATTGCAAAATGGTTGCAATTCCAACAACCTCAGGAACAGGTTCAGAGGTAACATCTTTTGCAGTAATAACAGATAAAGTAAAGAATATGAAATATCCATTAGCAGATTATGAGTTAACACCAGATGTAGCAATAATAGACCCTGATTTGGTAATGTCATTACCACAAAAAGTTACAGCAGATACAGGAATGGATGTGTTAACACATGCAATAGAAGCATATGTATCAAATATGGCTTCT
>CAZWIF010000039.1:0-12862 GCA_964634355.1 uncultured Clostridium sp. | reverse complement strand
TAAGTGTTGGTTTTCTAACTAATGATTATTTTAATCAACAAAAAAATTTGGAGCGGGTAGCGAGAATCGAACTCGCGCTATCAGGTCGGAAGCATGACATTCTACCACTAAATTATACCCGCATATTGTTATATACTTATTATATACTATGTAATTTTAACTTTCAAGGGCACGGCGCACCGTGCCCCCCCTACGAATAAAAAATCTTAATTTTGCTCATTTTCTCTTTTTAGTCTTAATTTTGTATACATTGCAATTATAAATGCTAATACTGAACCACTTGTAGCTGTCATTAATTGAGTAACTCCCATTGAAGTATTCAATATTGTTTTTACAGCATCTGGTACTGTCATAACATTAGTCATTATTGTAAATCCTAGGTATATAATAGCTACTTTCACAACTATTGCTATTAGTGCTGTTACAGGATAATTTAATTTTTTCCCTACATATAAAGCTTTATATATTAATATAAATGCAAAATTTCCAAGCCATATTGCAGGAATCATGTTTCTACTATAAACCGTCATACTTGCAAATAGTAATCCTCCAAGTATTGTTGATATTGATGGAAGTGTTGCTATTGCTACTGTTTTTATAGTTCCTTTTGTATATAATGCTGTCAGTATAAGTGACATATTAACTATTGTTCCTACCACTAGTTGCTGGTAGTCTCCTAGGGGTACTATCTTTGCCAAAAACGTTGGCACTAAACATGCTCCAATTATGATTAAAATTGTTAAAACTATATCTGTTACTTTCTTTGTATCTATTAATTTTTGATTAAGAATATCTGTCATACCATTCATCTCCTTTAAATTATTATTATATATTACATATTTTCAAAAAATGTTTTATATGCTTCATAAGCAGAGTATATATCATATTTACTTGTTACTTCATATGGTGCATGCATAGATAATACTGCCACTCCACAATCTATTACATCTACACCTTTATTTGCCAAAATATATGCTATTGTTCCTCCTCCACCAGCGTCTACTTTTCCTAGTTCATCTATTTGATATAATATATTATTACTTTCAAATAATTTTCTTATTTTTCCAACAAATTCTGCTCCAGCATCTGAAGAACCACTTTTTCCTCTTCCTCCAGTGTATTTATTTAAGGAAACTCCATATCCTGCATAAGATACATTCTTTCTATCTGATACAGATGCATATAATGGGTCATATGCTGTTCCTACATCAGCTGATAACATATTTGATACGCAAAATACTTTATTTAATAAGTTTGGTCTATTTATTCCTGCTTTGGTTAAAAGCTCAGCAATGAAATTATCAAACACTTGAGATTCCATTCCAGTATTTCCCATGCTTCCAATTTCTTCTTTATCTGATAATATTAATACAGCTGTTTTTTCAGGGACTTCTTTCATGTCAATTAAAGCTCTTAACCCTGTATAGCAACAAACCTTATCATCTTGACCATATGCTGCAACCATACTACTATCAAATCCTAAACTTCTCGCATTAAATGCTGGAACAAGTTCTATTTCTGCACTTAAGAAATCTTTTTCCATCACGCCATACTTTTCATTTAATAACTTAAGAATATTTAATTTTACTTTTTCAGAAATACTTTTATCTTTATATGGAATACTTCCTATAAGTAAATCTAAATCTTCTCCCTCAATACCATTGCTTAATGTTTTTTTCATTTGTTCTTTTGCTAAATGAGGTAACAAATCTGTAATAGTAAATATAGGGTCATTTTCATCTTCTCCAATATTTAATGTAACTTTTTCTCCATTCGTCTTTACTATTACTCCATGAATTGAAAGTGGAATTGTTGTCCATTGATAATTTTTAATTCCTCCATAATATTGAGTATTAAAATATGCAAATCCTGAATCTTCATAAATTGGGTTTGGTTTTAAATCTATTCTTGGAGAATCCATATGTGCACCAACTATATTTAATCCACTTTCTAATCCCGATTTTCCTATAACTGCTGCATATACACTTTTTTCTCTATTTATATAATAAATCTTATCTCCTATAGAAACATTTTCAACGTTATCTATATTTTTAAATCCATTTTTTTCTAAAATATCCTTGGCAAAAATTGATACTTCTCTTTCAATTTTTGATTTGTTTAGGAAATACATATATTCATCTGAGAATTTCATTATTAAATTAATCTTTTCATCTGATACTTCATCCCATCCACATTTTCTTACATTAAATAATTTTTCCTCTAATAATTTTCCTTCTGACTTTTGTTTCTCTTCCATTCAATTTTCTTCCTTTCCATTTAATTTTTTAACCTTTAGACATTAAATTTAAATAATACAATATCATGATTTATCTTCCTACAATGTTTGTGCGAGTAAAATTTACTCCGTAAATTTTCCACGCTCTAGACATTAAATTTAAATAATACAATATCCCCATCTTGCATGATGTAATCTTTTCCTTCTGAACGCATTAATCCTTTTTCTTTTGCAGCATTTATTGAGCCACATTTGATTAAGTCATCGAAAGATACAATTTCTGCACGTATAAATCCTCTCTGTATATCTGAATGTATTTTTCCTGCTGCAACAGGTGCTTTTGTTCCTTTTTTTATAGTCCAAGCTCTAACTTCTGGTTCTCCCGCCGTTAAGAAAGACATTAGTCCCAATAAATCATAGCTTGCTTTTATTACTTTATCTAGCCCAGATTCTTCTAATCCCAATGCCTCTAACATTTCCTTTTTTTCTTCACCTTCTAATGCCGATAATTCTTCCTCTATCTTCACACAAAGTGGAATAACTTGAGCTTTTTCAGTAGCTGCATATTCATTTACTTGTTTTACATATTCCTCATTTTCAGCATTTTCTAGCATATTTTCTGATACATTTGCAATATATAGTATTGGTTTATTGGTTAATAAATATGTATCATCAATAATAGGCTTTTCTTCATCATTAAACTCAATTGTTCTCGCAGATTCTCCATTTTCTAAAACTTTTTTCACTTTTTCTAAAGTATCTATTTCAAATTGATATTTTTTATCTGCCTTTAACATTTTTTTTGCTTTTTCTATTCTTTTATTGACTGTTTCAATATCTGCTAAAATTAATTCTAAATTGATTGTTTCAATATCCCTTAATGGGTTAACATTTCCATCAACATGTACAATGTTTGAATCCTCAAAACAACGTACTACTTCGACTATACTATCAACTTCCCTAATGTGTGATAAGAATTTGTTTCCTAATCCTTCTCCCTGGCTTGCTCCTTTTACCAATCCTGCAATATCTACGAATTCAATTATTGCATGCGTTGTCTTTTGTGGATTGTACATCTCTGTTAAAACTTCTAGCCTATTATCAGGTACTGCAACAACTCCAATATTAGGCTCAATCGTACAGAAAGGATAATTTGCACATTCAGCACCCGCATTTGTAATTGCATTAAACATTGTACTTTTTCCTACGTTTGGCAATCCAACTATACCTATTTTCATTATTTATATCCATCCTTTCTAAGTAGCTTTTATACATTTTCGTTTAGTGTTTGAATGTTAGTTAATAATGTTTCACTTTCTTCAACGTCTTCATCAACTTCTTCCGATGTTATAATATCGCTTTGATTTTCTTCACTCTCTTCTTCTTCCGATTTCTTTTTAATACCCAAAGTATCAAATAGGTCAGTTTCTAAATTATAAGTTTTTCCATTGAATACCATATAGTATGTTTTCACACCTGCATTTGTAACTGGATACATATCCTCTGCTTGTGCTTTTATTATTTCATTGCCATTAGTATCTAGTAATCCATATTTTTCATTTTGTTCGATTACAATTAGTTCATAATCATCTAATGTTAATAAATTGTTAGTAGTTTTAGTAGTTGTAGTTGTTGTTGTTTTATTTGACTTACTGTCGCTTGTGTCTTCCTCTACAATCTTGCATCCTATTCCTGTATATTTTAATTCTGTAAGCTTATTTCCATTTAAATCAAAAAATCCCCACATGTTATTTTGCTGAACTGGTATAAGTGCGTCAAAAAATATATATTGTTTAACTGTTTCATTCTCTTCTGTTTGGGTTGTACTACTGCTATTAGTAGTGCTATTACTATTCGTATTACTACTGGTTTGAGTCGTAACATAAGGAGAAATATCAATACCTATCTCATCATATTCTAAATATATAACAATTTTTTCGCTACCATTTATAACTCCATATTTATTATTGTTTTTAACTACATATAATCCATTTTCCTTATTAATACTATGAATTTCATCATAACTTACATTTATTTTAGTTTCACCATCTATATAATCAATTCCCACTTTTCCATATGCATTTGTTATTGTAAATTCTTTGTTATATTCATCAAATTCAACATAAGAATATCTAGTTCCTATTATTTCATCTCCTTTTGCATTTATAACTCCATACCTTTCATCAGTATTTTGTACAACAATTCGGTCATATAATATAGCCTTTTGATTTTCAAATGCATCATCTATTCCAACATATCCCATCGATTGAATTGCTTCATTATAATAATTATAAATATAATCCAAACTTTCTATATAAATAGTTTTTTGTGAAGCATTATATGATAACTTGATATTACATGCAATCTGAATACCATCAGATATAACATATATATCTCCATTAACCTCTCTTGCAGGTTCTGACATTGTATAATTCTTGTATTCCTCATTTGAATCTGGCTCTATTTTACTAATAGTTGTAGAATTCAAAAACATTGATGCTGTTTCTTGCTTATTCTCAACAAAGACTTTATTAGCATCCTCCGCTTCTATCTTATATTCTCCACTATGTGCCTCATATCCAACATAACCCGCTATCGCTTTAACATCAACATATATATCATCATCTTCAAATAAAAAGATAGACGTATCTACTTTTGTTTCCACACCGTCAACATATACCTTCAAGCTCTCACTTATGGGCTCAATTTCTTGCATTAAAGCAACTATTACGCAAATTGCAATTATTGTTATTATAATAGCTATAATTATGGCGATTATAGATTTATTACTATTAGGATTTGTTGGTTTCTTTACATTTAATTTATTATCCTCCATTAAATCTTTTGCATCTAATTTCATTTGATTTCCCCCTTCTATTCTTCATATCCATACTTTTTATAGAATTCGTTTTTAAAATTTAATAAGTTATCATTTTCAATTTCTATTCTAACTCTTTCCATTAATTTAGTCAAGAATCTTAAGTTATGAATTGATAATAATCTTATACCCAAGATTTCCTTCTCTTTTACAAGATGCCTTATATATGCCTTCGTATAATTTTTACAAGTGTAGCAGTCACATTCTGGGTCTAACGGTGTAAAATCCCTTTCATAAGTAGCATTTCTAACTACTACTTTACCATTCCAGGTGAGTGCTGTTCCATTTCTTGCAATTCTTGTAGGTAATACACAATCACACATATCTATTCCGGCCATTGCTGCTTCTATTAGGTAATCTGGAGTTCCAACTCCCATTAAATACCTTGGTTTATTAACAGGCATTAATGGCGTAGTATAATTTAAAATATCTAGGAAGGTATCCTTAGGCTCTCCTACACTAATTCCTCCAATCGCATATCCTGGAAAATCTAATTTTACTAGCTCTTTGGCGGATTTTTCCCTTAAGTCTTTATAAAATCCTCCTTGAATTATTCCAAATAAACCTTGGCTATCTGATTTTGCATGGGCTTTTTTGCACCTTCTTGCCCATCTAGTAGTTCTTTCCATTGATTGTTTTGTATACTCATAAGTTTCTGGATACTTTACACACTCATCAAATGCCATAATTATATCTGCTCCCAATGAATTCTCAATTTCCATTACTTTTTCTGGTGAAAAGAAATGTTTACTTCCATCAAGATAAGATTTAAAATCCACCCCTTCCTCTGATATGGTTCTCAAATCTCCTAAACTAAACACTTGAAAGCCTCCACTATCAGTTAGAATAGGTCTGTCCCATCTCATAAATTCATGTAACCCACCTGCCTCTTCTATTAACTTATGACCTGGTCTAAAATATAAATGGTATGTATTAGCTAAAATTATTTGTGCCTCTACCATTTCTTTAAGTTCTTCTGGTGTCATAGATTTAACCGTCGCTTGAGTTCCAACCGGCATAAATACTGGAGTTTGAATATCTCCATGTGGTGTATGTATTATACCTCTTCTTGCACCTGTGCTTTTATCTACATGCAATAATTCATATGTTATTGGTTGTTTGTTCATCTTTTTCTCCTTTATTTTTATTATTTAATGTTATAATTTTTGCAAACACAAGTTCACATTGTTTTTCTATTTTATTTGCAACATTTTTAAATTACATTATGAACATTGCATCTCCAAAACTGAAAAATCTATATTTTTCAGTTACAGCTTCATTATAAGCCTTCATTACATAATCTCTCCCTGCAAACGCAGAAACCAACATTATTAACGTTGACTCAGGTAAATGAAAGTTTGTAATTAAAGCGTCTATACATTTAAACTTATATCCTGGATAAATAAAAATATTAGTATCACCTTCATATGTTTTAACAAATCCTGTTTCAGCATCAGATATAGACTCTAATACTCTACAAGAAGTTGTTCCAACAGCAATTACTCTATTTCCGTTTTTCTTTGCTTTATTAATCTTGTCCACATCCTCTTGTTTAATATAAAAATGCTCTGAATGCATTTCATGTTCTTCTATTGTCTCTACTTTTACTGGTCTAAATGTTCCTATACCAACATGCAATGTAACATTAGCAATCTCAACACCCTTATCTTTTATTTTTTGAAGTAAATCCTCAGTAAAGTGTAATCCTGCAGTAGGTGCTGCTGCTGAACCCTCAAATTTAGCATAAACAGTTTGATACCTTTCTTTATCCTTTAATCTTTCCTTAATATATGGTGGCAATGGCATTAATCCTATCTGATCTAATATCTCGTTAAATATTCCATCATATGAAAATTTAACTTTTCTATTTCCTCCACTTAATAGTTCTAAAATTTCTGCCTCAAGTAGTCCATCTCCAAAAATTACTTTAGTACCTACTTGTAATTTTCGCCCTGGTCTTACCATTACCTCCCAGCAATCTCCTTCAATTCTATTTAAAAGTAAAAACTCTATATTGGCTCCAGTTTCTTTTTTTCCATATAATCGTGCTGGAATAACCTTTGTATTATTTCTTACAAGGCAATCTCCCGGTTGTAAATAATCTAATATATCTCTAAATATTTTGTGCTCAATAGTTTTTTCTTTTTTATTTAGAACCATTAATCTAGATTGGTCTCTATTTTTTATTGGTGTTTGTGCGATTAACTCTTCTGGCAAATCATAATTAAACTCTGATACTTTCATTCCAGTTCCCTTCTATTTCTGTATTTAAATATTTTTTTACCTTTTCTAAAAGATATTTTATATCTTCTACTATATTCTCTGGTTCATCAAATGCTTCCTCTGTTAAATCTATTGAATTTACAAAGCAGCTATCATGTATTGGTTTAATTGTATATACACTTGGACTTAACCCTATACTCATATTTTTTATATTACAGTTCAAATAATCAGTATACCACTTTTTTAGTCCTTCTGTATTACTTTCAATATATCCATATTCTTCATAAGCATGTAATTCTGGTACATCATATCCATACTCATTCTCAATTCTTTCTAAATTATGTAAAAATTCATGTACAAAAACCTCTTCTGGAAATGTATTATAGTTAGAATATGAATACAGCAAATTTGCACCTTCATTAGGAATTCTTACATTTGAAAAGCCTATCTCATTTTTATATATCATTCCTCCGAAGTCCTATCCAGTCTCCAGTTTTAATTTGTTCTTTATGAAGCTCCTCTCCCAATTTATATGCAACAAAAACATGGTCATATTCTTCGTCATCATTGTCCACATACTCTTTCAAGATTTCTTTCATATTTATAGCAGCAATATAATATCCATAATCTTTACTATAACTAATTGAAGTAACAGGCTCATCAATTATAACTATTTTATATGAAACTGTCATTAATCCTCCGAGACATCTCTTTCATAGAAGTTTGAAATCTCTTCATATTATCCTCTATTAAAGTTATCTCATTTGATTGCAATGACATCTTCACATTGCTCATAGCTCCATTCTCTGCAATTTCAACATCTATGTTCTTTATTATCAAGCATATAAAATTCCAATTGTTATTAGTATCCTTTTCTCCCTTTTCTAGTGTAAAATCAGAAAACCAAACAATACCTTTTGAATTATCATCATATGAACCCAATCTAAAAGCAATATCTACACTGTTTCTATTCTTCGAATCAAATTCGAAAGTTAACAGTTGCCAATCTCCAGTTCCTGTAAGACTATCAGACTTCTCGATAGTATCCACTATTCCAATGTTTACTCCGCCCTCTGATTCACTTTTCTCATTCTCTACATTTTCAAATTTTACCATAGCGGTTACTCTATATACTGTATTTTCCTCCACTTCAATACTCTTATATATTAATGCATCATTAAATTCGTCAGATACAATCTTATAACTATACTGATTAGAATATTTTACATTATCATCTCTTGTGAAACTTGAAATTCCAGAAGTATACTCTGCTTTAACATAATCTCCAAAGTCATTAATCTTATATATATGCCATAAATTCATAATAATATATATTGAAACTATAATTAATATTAGATTTAAAAATGTTGAAATTCTAATTCTAGCATTTTCTCTCATACGTTATTTCCCTTCCTCTATACAGTATTTCATTATTTCATTTAGTCTATCTTTTTTACCAGTTAAATATAAATATCCTATCAAACCTTCAAAAGCTGTTGCATACATATATTCTTTTACATTTGAATTTTTTGGTAAATGATGATTTTTTGTATTTCTTGTTCTTCTAACAATCTCTTTTTCCTTTTCATTCAATTTATTCTCAATTTTCTGTAGTATCTCTGCTTGTGCACTTGCTTTTACCTTTTTTACAGTCTCTATATGTAATTTATGTGGTTTTAAATTCGTAGTTTCTATTAGTTTTTCTCTAATATATAATTCATAAACCGCATCACCGATATATGCCCATGTTAATGGGTTAAGATTGTTTATTCTTTGTTCTTCCACTAATATCATTCCTTTTTCAAACTATTTCTAGTGTAATTCTTCCTATTTTCGCATCTCTAAAATCCTTTATAATTAGATTTGCTGTTTTATTTTCGTCAATGTTTCCACCTGCAATAATAGCTCCTCTTTTTCTCCCTATTAACCTCATTACATCCATAATATTTTCATTTTCCATTTGATTTTCATTTTTCAGTAATTTCTCTACTTCTTCATTATCTAACTTATATGTATCAATAATATTATTTCTATAGTTCTTAAGCAAGAACTTTAATAAATTATAAGCAATTTCTAGATTATCTAATATCTCGTCCTTAATTGTTCCAGTATAGGCTAGGTTTAGAGCAGTTTGCTCTGTATCAAATTTAGGCCATAATACACCAGGAGTATCTAAAAGCTCAATATTATTTCCTATTCTTACCCATTGTTTTTTTACCGTAACTCCTGGCTTATTTGCTACTGTTTGTCTATTTCTATTAGAAAGACGATTTATTAAAGAAGACTTTCCGAACATTAGGTATTCCCAGAATCAATACTCTTGTAATTCTTCCAACTCTTCCTTTTTCTAGTCCTCTCTCTTTTTCCTCTTTCATCATTTTTTCTATAGTATTTATTATCTCATTATTTTTATTATTATTCAAGGCATTTACACAAATTGCAACTGTATCATCATTAGTTAAAGACTGTTTCCATTTTTTTGTCTGTACATCATCCGCCAAATCGCTTTTATTTAATATAATGATTTTCTTCTTCCCTTTTACCATATTATTTAAATCAGGATTTCTACTAGAAATAGGTATCCTTGCATCAATTACTTCTATTACAACATCTATAAGTTTCAAATCATCTTCTATTAATCTCTTAGCCTTAGACATATGACCTGGATACCAGTTAAGGTTGATTTTGTGATAACTATTTTCATCTTTTTCTTTATTCATCTATGTTCACTCCTTTACTTCAAATTCACATTTACCTCTCCATTTTGAAATATAATTATGCTATCTATATTTTTTAATAAAATATCTCTTGTTAAAGTATTTATTCTATTCCTTTTGAATCTTTTGTTTAACTTTTCCAATACTATTTCAGTTAATCTATCTTTTCTAATGGAATGGCTTGTACATAAACCGTTTCTGACATATGAAGTACAATGGTAATATTCATAATTCTTTACTTTTCTTAAAGTAAAAGAACTTCCACAATCTGAACATTTCAAAAAACTATAAAATAAATCTTTTTCTTTATTACCCCTAGCACATTTATTTTTATTAATTATTTCTTGTACCTTATCGAACTTTTCTTTTGGTATAATTGGTTCATGATGATTTTCTGTTACTATCCATTCATCTTTTTTAGTAGTTATAAGCTTGTGACTTCTATAATTTTCTACTTTCTTTTTCCCTTGAATTAAATCTCCTACATATACTCTATTTTTCAAAATCACATCTATCATTTTAGCATTCCATTTTTTATCTATTTCTATATTATCATTTTCTAGTTCTATTTTCATTTTATATATAGCAGGTGTTAAAACATTATTTTTATTTAACTCATTAGCTATTTCTCTTGCTGTTTTTCCTTCTATTATACCATCAAATATTTGCATAACATTATTTGATGCAACTTTATCTATTATTAACTTATGTTTATCTTTTGGATCCTTTAAGTATCCGTATGTAGCAGATGTACCAATAAATTCACCATTTAGTCTTTTAGCTGTTAATGCACTTTTTACCTTTTTAGATATATCTTTTGCATATGCATCATTTAATAAATTTTTAAATGGAACAATTAAGTTATCCATTGAATCTGGATTTTCAAAACTATCTATATTTTCTGTTACTGATATAAATCTTATATTCAAAGCAGGAAAGATATTTTCAAAATATATATCCGCTTCTATATGACTTCTTGCAAATCTAGATAAGTCTTTTACAATTATACAATTAATTTTTTTTATTTTTCATATCCTGTAATAATCTTCTAAATTCTGGTCTATTAAAATTAGTTCCACTATATCCATCATCAATATAATAATCTACTAATTGTACATCATTTTTATTACTAATATATTTTTCTATTAATTCTCTTTGATTAACTATACTATTTGATTCCATACTGTTTTCATCCTCTTTAGATAATCTTAAATATGCAGCTACATTCCAGTTTACTATTTTAAATCACTTCCTAAAAAATCTTATTTATTATTATTTAATATTTTTCCCTTTTGTATATTAGGATTGTACTTTGTTTTTATTTCATATTCAATATCCTCTGGTATCTTTCTGAAAAGTATTTTTGATGGTAGTGAAATAACTTCATTAGGTTTTATATTCTTCTGTTCATATTTCAAAAAATAATAATTTTCTGTTTCAATAATATCATAATCTGCCACGCTTTTTACATATTCCTTGAAATATTCTATGTATGATTCATAACTAGGATCAGAATAACCAAAAGTTGATAATTTTATAGATCTTGGTATTGATGGTATATTACGAATGTATTTACCTGTATATTCATTGATTTCACTATTTTTTTCTATCTCTAAATATTTCCCTATAAATTCTCCATCAATAACATCTTCAATAATATCTTCTGATGGAATAGGAAAATCGTCATAATTAAACAAGTTTTCCTTTTTCAATTTTAAAGTTACTTCTATATCTTCATCAAATTTTCTTCCCTTATTTTGTATTGCTAACTCTGTATAAGAAATTTTATCAATATTATCATAAAATTTTTTATATCCTTCAAAAATAGAAATCATTTTAGATAAATTACATATTAATTTATATTTTTTCTTTTCTGATTCAGTCCCATAATAATTAGTTGAGCTATATAGTATTGAAAAGGAAGTGATATAACCTATATCGAAGAAATTATCCTTTAAAATAATATTATTTTTTTGACTATATTTTCTTATAATATCTATATCTTCTTGATCAACATACAATTCACTTCCAAATTTTAAAGCACTTTTTAAGCTTCTCTCCAGTTTAATTTCGCTTATCTCTGTAAATAACTCATATATTTTATTTTTGCATTTCTCAAAATCTATTTTATTTTGAAATTTTTCTATTTTAAAAGTATCACTAATATTTTTATTAATTATTCCTCTCAAACAAATATTACTCATTTCATTATTTGTTTTTTCATTATAAAATAAATCAAAATCTCTTCTAGTTACAAATTCATTTTTTTGACCTTTTCTGATTTTTATAAATCCCTTTGGTAAATTGCCATATTGTTTACTTAAAAAATATGGTGGATCATTATTTCCCTCATTAATTCTTAAAATGCCAAATTTTTTCCCGATATAATCTACAATTTTAAAATCAATAATAACATTTGGTTCTATATTATCATTTACTAAGCTTTGATAATCAGCTCCATCTTTTATTTTTGATTCAGTTATGCCTTCCAAAGTTCTAGAATTATCCTCATGTAATTTAACTCCTGTAATAATATATTTATTGCCTTTTGAATGATTATTAGCAAAAGATATTACATCTACTAAAAAATCTTCTTTACTTTTTTGAATATTGAAATCATAGATATCTTTTTTAAAATCATAATAACTATTTTCTGTTTCATTTTCTATACACTCAATTAAAAAAGCTTCTTCCATTAATTCACTTACTTTCAATTTTTTAAATTTTTCTAATTTAATAACTTTTATCTATTTTTATCTTCTAATAATTTTATTTTTTCAGCATTATTAAGTATATTTAACTGATATT
>CAZWIF010000038.1:0-13003 GCA_964634355.1 uncultured Clostridium sp. | reverse complement strand
AAAATTGAGATATTAATTTTTTAGATAATAACATATTAATAAATAAAAATCAACAAAAAATTGCAGAATTGTAATATTTATAAATTGCAATTTCTTGTCTCAAAAAAATCTTGATAATTTTGTCACAATATAATATAATTATGCCATTGTAAAGCAGTATATATTTGAAAGGATTGATAGAATATGGAAGAAAATAAAAAATTAGTTACAATATTAATTCCTGCATATAATGAAGAAGAAGTCTTACCTATGCTTTATGAAAGATTGTTAAAACTTATGGAAAGTCTTCCTCAATATAATTTTGAACTTTTATTTGTAAATGATGGTAGTAAAGATAGAACATTAGATTTAATTAAAGAAATAAGAAAACATGATTCAAGAGTTTGCTACTTAAATCTATCTAGAAATTATGGTAAAGAAATAGCTATGATTGCTGGGTTTGATTATGTCAATGGGGATTGTATGATTAATATAGATGCCGACTTGCAAGATCCTCCAGAGCTCATTCCTGAAATGCTAAGATATTGGGAAGAAGGATATGATGATGTTTATGCAAAACGTAAATCTAGAAAAGGTGAATCCTTATTAAAGAAACTTACTTCATGGGGATATTATAGAGTTTTACAAGGTATGACTAATATTGAGATTCAAAAAGATACTGGGGACTTCAGATTATTAGATAGACGTTGTGTTGAAGCAATTAAAAAAATGCGAGAATCACAAAGATATACAAAGGGGCTTTATAGTTGGATTGGTTATAATAAAAAAGAAATTTTATACGATAGAGACCCTAGAGCAGCTGGAAAAACAAAATGGAATTATAGGAAATTAACTAACTTATCTATTGATGGGATAACTTCATTCACAACCGCTCCACTTCGTTGGGCTGCAATTATAGGCATATTAGTTTCAGTTTTTGGATTTATTTATATGTTAATTATAATTGCTAAAACTCTAATTTGGGGAGTTGATGTTCCTGGATATGCTTCAATGATGGTAGTTATATTGTTCTTAGGTGGTCTACAATTGATTTTCCTTGGAGTAATAGGAGAATACCTTGGACGAGCATTCTATGAATCAAAAGGAAGGCCTTTATACTTCATAGATTGTTATAATGAGAAAAAAGAAACTAATAGATGAACACTAGTTCACAATTATATATAAAGGAGCGATTTATAATGACTGCTTATATGTTAAAATTAATAGCAATTATTTGTATGGTATTAGACCATGCTGGATGTTTAATATACATGGGGCAACTTTCTTGGATGAGATTTATTGGAAGAATAGCTTTTCCTATATTTGCTTTTCAGATAAGTGAAGGTTATATACATACACATAATTTAAAAAAATATTATATTAAATTAATATTATTTGCTATAATTTCTCAGATACCATATGCTTGGTTTCAATATTGTCTTTCTTCTAGTCCTTCTTTAAATATTATTTTTACATTAATATTAGGATTATTATCAATAACTATATATGATGTTTTCATAAAAATTAGTGAACACGTAACCAAGGATACAACACATTCTAAGAAATCACAGAAAAGTATAAATGATATTCAATTTTTATATAAATTATGTGGAATTATGATTGCAATTGTAATTGCACTTATAGCAGACGGATTTGACTTTGATTATGGCTTTTATGGTGTATTCCTTATTTTTCTATTTTATGCATTTCGTAAAAATAAAATATTAATGAATTTAGCTGTTATAGCAATAACTCTAATATATTATATACCATTTTGGCTAACTAGCAATTTTAATATTGCTTATATTGTTCTATTCTTTTTTGGCCTTATACCTCTTATTTTTGTTGATTTGTATAATGGTAAAAAAGGTAAAAATTTCAAAATGGCATTTTATATATTCTATCCTGTACATTTAACATTACTTTGCATTATATATAATCTATTGATATGAAATGATGGGACGTTCCTAAATTTTAAGAACGTTCCCTTATTTTAAAATCCATCAAACAAACTTAACTGATTACTTGTACTCATTCCATCTAAGCAGCCAAATTTATCCAACAACTCTATTATCGAATTCCCCGCTTTTGACCTCTTCATCAAGTCTTCTTTTGAAATAAACTCTCCTTCCTTTCTTGCTTCCACTATACTTTCTGCTGCTACTTGTCCTAGTCCTGCTATACTGCTTAATGGTGGTCTTATTCCATCTTCCTCCATTTTAAATCTTGTTCCATCTGATTTGTAAATATCTATTGGTAAAAATGATATTCCTCTCTTATACATTTCTAAAACATATTCAAGTACGTTGTACATACCTTTATCTTTCTGTGTTGCCGCATTTCCCAGTTTATCTATTTCCTCCATTTTGTCTTTTACTTTTTTCTCACCAAATATCATAAACTCACTATCAAATTCGTCGGCTCTTATCGAATACATCGTTGCATAATATGCTTTTGGTATATGTACTTTAAACCATGCAATTCTAAATGCGTTAATGACATATGCTGCCGCATGTGCCTTTGGGAACATATATTTTATTCTTTTACAAGATTCTATATACCATTCAGGCACATTGTTTTCTCGCATCAATTCCTCTTGATCCTCTGATAATCCTTTGCCCTTACGCACAGATTCCATTATCTTAAATGAATTTTGTGCAGGAAGTCCCATTCCTATTAGATATATCATTATATCATCTCTTGTACATATTGCATCTGACAAAGTTATAGTTCCTTCTTTTATTAAATCCTGTGCATTATTTAACCACACATCTGTACCATGAGATAATCCTGATATTCTTAGTAATTCCTCAAATGTACTTGGCTTTGTATCAACTAACATTCCTCTAACAAACTTTGTTCCAAACTCTGGAACGCCAAATGTTCCAACTTCGGAATTTATATCTTCTTTTCTTACTCCTATTGCATCAGTCGATGAAAATATTGACATGGTTGCTTTATCATCTAAAGGCACTTTTGTTGGGTCTATTCCTGTCAAATCATATAACATTCTTATAACGGTTGGATCATCATGTCCTAACATATCAAACTTCAATATATTTTTATCTATTGAGTGATAATCAAAATGAGTTGTTACAATATCTGAATTGGGGTCATCTGCTGGATGTTGTACTGGACAAAATTCATAAATTTCATGTCCTGCTGGTACAACAACTACTCCTCCTGGATGTTGTCCTGTTGTTCTTTTTATTCCAGTACACCCTTTTGCTAGTCTATTTATCTCTGCTGAACTAACAGTTTTATTTCTCTCTTCAAAATATTTCTTTACATATCCATATGCTGTTTTTTCTGCAATTGTTCCAATAGTACCAGCTTTAAATGTTGTACCTTTTCCCAGTATTACTTCTGCGTATTTATGTGCTTTTGTTTGATATTCTCCCGAGAAATTTAAGTCTATATCTGGCTCCTTATCTCCATTGAAACCTAAGAAGGTCTCAAATGGAATGTCTATTCCATCTTTTACTAATTTTTTTCCACATTTTGGACACCATGCGTCTGGAAGGTCAAATCCATTTTTAAATCCATGGTCTGAAAAATCTGAATATTTACATTGTGGACATCTATAATGTGCCTTTAAACTATTAACCTCTGTTATACCTGTCATATATGCAACAAGTGAAGAACCAACAGAACCTCTTGACCCCACTATATATCCATCTTCATTTGATTTCCATACTAGTTTCTGCGCAATAATATACATAACTGAGAAACCATTTTTAATTATAGAATCTAACTCTTTTTTAAGTCTAGTTTCTACAATTTCTGGAAGTGGGTCTCCATATAATTCATGTGCCTTATTCATTGCAATGTCTTCTATTGTTTTCTCACATCCTTCAATATATGGCGTACATTTATCTGGAGATATTGGGCATACGGTATCACACATATCGGCTATCAAATTTGTATTTGTAACAACAACTTCATAAGCTTTTTCTTTACCTAAATACGCAAACTCATCTAACATTTCCTCTGTTGTTCTTAAATACAATGGTGCTTGATGGTCTGCATCATCAAACCCTTGACCTGCTTGTAATATTCTTCTATATATTTCATCTTCTGGATCCATAAAATGAACATCACAAGTAGCACAAACTGGCTTATTAAGTCTTTCTCCTAATTCAACAATCTTTCTATTTATCGCAATCAAGTCATCATTACTCTGTAAAATACCATCTCTTATCAAATACTCATCATTTCCCAATGGTTGAATTTCTAAATAATCATAAAACTTTGCTATATTCTCAATTTTTTCTTCTGAATATCCGTTTAAAATAGATTGATATAGCTCTCCTTGGTCACATGCACTTCCTATTATCAATCCTTCACTATATTTTTTATAGACACTTTTAGGTATTCTTGGTCTTTTATAAAAATAGTCCAAATGTGAAAAAGATATTAATTTATATAAATTCTTTAGTCCAACTTTATTTTTCGCTAAAATAACCGCATGATAAGTAGGCAGTTTTTTTATATTCATGTTCTTTATTGACAATGCATCTATATCATTTAATTTTTCTACACCTTGATCTTTTAACATTTTAAGCATTATCTCAAAAACTTTCACAAGAGTTTTTACATCATCCAGCGCTCGATGTGCAACATCTACTTTTATTCTTAAATTGGCTGCAATTATTCCTAACTTATATTTAGTATATTCTGGAAATAAATCTTTAGCTAAGCTCAAAGTGTCAATATATGTGTTATCAAATTTTAATCCTAATCTATTTGCCTGATATCTTAAAAAACCTATATCAAAGTTGGCATTATGTGCAACCAAAACATCATCTCCACAGAACTTTATAAATTCTGGTAAAACTTCTTTTATAGTTCTTGCATTTTTAACCATATCATCTGTAATATGTGTAATCTGAACTACCTCATATGGTATTGGCTTTTCCGGATTTACAAAACATTCAAATTGATCTATGATTTCTCCATTCTTAATTTTAATAGCACCAATTTCTGTTATCATTTCACTTCTATATGGTATTCCTGTTGTTTCAATATCTAGTACACAATATTCAGTATCGATATCTATATTCCCCTCACCATAAACACTATTCTGTCCATCAGGGCATAAATATGCTTCAACTCCATACAATACTTTTATGTCGTTATTTCCTTTTTTTACTGTGTCATTAGCATGTGGAAATGATTGTACAACACCATGGTCTGTAACTGCAATTGCCTTCATTCCCCATTTTCTTGCTCTATTTATCAAATCTTCTACAGGTGTTATTGCATCCATTTGACTCATCTGTGTGTGCATATGGAGTTCTACTCTCTTGACTTCCGAATTGTCCATTCTAGTCATCACTTCTTTTTTAGGTGCATCTATTACCACATTTGCAATTATTGTAACCTCTCTTGTATAAGGATCAAATTGTGCGTTTCCCTCTAATTCAATATGCGAATTTTCTTTTAATCTTCCTCTTACACCTTCTAATTTTTCAGGTTCTATAAATGATTTGCAAGTTATGCTACTACTTCCGTCATACACATCAAAACAGTATAATGTTTTTCCGCTTCTCAATTCCCTTTCTTCTATTCTAGTTACTTTACCTGAAATTGCAACTCTTCCACTATCTGCTGTAACATCTTTAACTTTAATCATTTTTTCATTAATTTTTGCCCTTTTACTTCCAACAATTATGGATGTATTCTCTATTATTTCTTCTTTCTCTGATATACTCTTCTCTTTATTTGATTTTTCACTCTTTAAATTATTAGGATATTCTACACTTATCTTTGCTTTTACAATATTAAATTTATTCTTTAAATATATTTCAAACTCTAATATTTCTCCAGTCTGTATCTTCACCTCAGATTGCAGTGATATTGTTAGTTCTCCTGTTTTCTTGGAGATTGTAATATTTGCAATCTTTGCTTTCATTATATTATTCTTTTCATCAAATTCATTAAATACTTCTGATACTTTCCTCATTTCTCCTTGCATTTTATTTATACCGTCTTCCTTTTTATAATTTTCTATATTATTTTAACAAATATTAAATTTTTTTACAATTATTTTGATAAATAATTTCACATATAAAATTGACTATTCATATTTTAAATTTTCCAAATAAATTGTTGTTTGTTGGGATGATTTAATTCCGTGTCTTATTCGATTTGGGATAATTATATTAATTTTTCCAGCAAATTCAGAAGGTCCCGTAATGTGCGAAAGAAAGATAAAATGTTAAAGATATATTACATTACTTTGCAGGTAATCCGTGAGCAGCAGGCTTTCTGAACTTTGCTTATAAAATTAATATAATTATCACCATTTTCGTGAATAATACATCCCTACAAATTATAATTTATTTTAATTAAAAAAGGGAAATTGAAACCGTTCCAATTTCCCCACTATAATTTTTTGCAACTCTAGATATAAATTTCTAGTAATCCAATTACTATATATGCTATGTAAAATATTCCTTCAATTATAGCAAACGTCTTTATAAATTCCTTATCGTCTTCTTCTTCAAATACAAATTTAGCTCCAAAATATAGAAGTACTGCACTTAATACTGTACAAAATGCTGAAAAAGGACTTGTTATCGTTGTAATCCTTGAACTAATTAATCTTAGTAGATTTACAACTGATGCAATAACAATTGGCAGTTTTGTCGCTGTAACTACAGAAATTAAAGTTATTAAACTTTTACCCTTCTTTTTATTTAAAACAAGTAATGTAACCGCTAATACCAATATTGATAATACTGGAGCAAGCATTGCCTTTATCAAAAGCAACACATTTCTAAAAATATTCCATGTAGATAAATTATATATTTTTAAAATAGCAACTGCTACAATCCATATAATAATTAAAATTATCGCATATTTAAAAGTTGCATTAGAACTATCTTCTGCAATATTTTTTAATTCTCCTACTGGATTCTTAAACATTCCACTAATAAAATTTTTTGTTTCTTTTGCACTATTTTTTATTTCTTCTTTTTTGAAGGTTCCCTTTACCTGATCTTTTACTTCATTTATTGTTTCTGAAGTTTCTTTTAAGATTTCGTCTGTATTTATTTTGTTTTCATTATTCTCTTCTCCCATCCTATTTTCCTCCTCAAATAAAAATATATACATATTATATACTTATATTCTATTTTTGTCATTATTTTTTTGTAATTTTTTTCATTTTCTACATTTATTGTTTGTATATAAAAAAATTTTTTTCTCACACTATTAATAAGTTTTTTTATGCTTAAAAAAACTTAATTTTAATTGGGAGGTATATAAAATGTTTAAGAAGATATTAGCAATATCATTAGTATTTACAATCGCCTTGTTTATATCAACTTCTGTATTTGCTGAAAATACAATGATGGATAATGCAAGAGATACTGTCAATAATGTTATGCAAGATGCACAAAACGTTGTAACAGATGCTACTGATGGAATAAAAAATACAACTGGAAATGTTGAAAATACTATGGAAAATACTACTAATAATACAGATAATAATGAAAATAACAATGCTGATGATAACAACATGATAAATAATGACACTATGACAGGTACTGAGGATAATGGTGGTGACGGTTATTCTACTACAAGAACAACTGCAACAGACTCCACTACAACAACATCTTATGCTTTTCTATGGGTAATCTTAGCATTGGCTGTTATAGCTATTATAGCTGCAATATGGTTCTATAGCATGCAAACAAGCACATCAAATAATAATGATAAGCAATAAAAATGTAATTTAAAAACGAGACAGAAAGACAAGCAAAAAGGGCAGACGCAAGGCCTGCCCCCTACGTACATAAATTGTATATTAATGCTGAAGTACTCCATGCTAATAACGTTTGAAATGTTATTATTCCTAATGTAAACTTATTTGACTTTGTTTCACTTTTTATGGTTCCTATTGTGGCAATACATGGAATATATAATAAACAAAATACCATTAAACAAAAGGCATTTATTGGTTTAAACCCAGACATACTTAATGTTGCATATAACTTGCCACCTTGAGAGGCAACATTTATTCCATATAAAATATTTATACTTGATACCACTACTTCTTTTGCTGCTAGTCCGGAAATTAAAGCTACTGCTACTTGCCAATATCCTAGTCCTGCTGGTTTTAATATTGGAATTAAAAGCTTTCCAATGATTGCTCCAAAACTTTTTTCTACATCCTGTGTAAAACCATTTGGTCCAATATATAAAATTCCCCAAAGTATAATTGAAGCTATAAGGATTATGGTTCCTGCCTTTTCTAAATAATCTTTCACTTTATCTAATACATATCTTTTAACTGTTGTAAAATCTGGTATCTTATATTCTGGTAATTCTACTATTAGTTTTTCTCTTTTAGAATTTTTATCTATCATTTTTGTTACTATTCCAATTATAATAGCCATGACTATTCCAATTAAATACATACTTAATGCTACAATAGTTGCATAATTTTCAAAAAACATACTTGAAAATAAAACATATATTGGTATTTTTGCACTGCATGACATACAAGGTATTAATAACATTGTTCTTTTTCTATCCTTATGACTTTTTAATGTTCTAGTTGCCATAACAGCGGGTACTGAGCATCCAAATCCTAATATCATTGGAATGCACGCCTTTCCTGATAATCCTAATTTTTCCATAATTCCATTCATTAAATATGCAACTCTTGCCATATATCCGCTATCTTCCAAAAATGCTAGGCATAAAAATAATATAAAAATATTAGGTAAAAATGTTAGTATCCCGCCTACTCCTAAAATGATTCCATCTACAATTAGTGAAGTTACACCTGGTCCTGTGTTTATGTTATCTAAAATGTTTAATACTTTATCTGTAAATAATTCTAATCCTAATTCAAAATATTCTTTTATAAAATCTCCTACTGTAAAAGTTAGCCAAAATACTAATGTCATCACTAACATAAATATTGGAATTCCCCATAGTCTATGTGTAAGAACCCTATCAACTTTATCGGTAAACTCTTCTTTTTCCTTTTTATTATATACACATTCATTAATCAGTCTTGATATGTAATCATATTTCTTAGTAATCTCTATTTCATTGTCTATCTTAACTTTAACGTTTCCTAACTTTTCTTTTCTCTTACTATCTATTACTGACTCCATCAAAGTATCTAATCCGCTTCTATTCTTTGCAGAAATCGGTACTATTTTTACTCCTAGCTCGTCCTCTAATTTCTTTATATTAATTCTCATTCCTCTTTTTTTCACTATGTCCATCATATTCAATGCTAAAACTATGGGTTGTCCAGTTTCTATTAATTGTAATGCTAAGTATAGATTTCGCTCGATTAATGATGCATCAATAATATCTACTATAACATCTACACTTCCTCTTTCTAGATATTCTCTAGATACTCTTTCTTCTATTGAATATGAATTTAAGGAATAAATTCCTGGTAGGTCTGTTATCTTAACTTCGAAATCTCCATATTCAAAAAAACCTTCTTTCCTTTCTATTGTAACTCCTGGCCAATTAGCCACTTTTAAATTTTCCCCAGTATATGCATTAAATAAGGTTGTCTTCCCGCAATTAGGATTTCCTATAAAAGCGATGTCTAAACATTTCATTTTACTATCAGTCCTTTCTAAGAAACAGATTTTATTTAAGCGAACTCTTAAAATTTTTCATAGAAAAACCGCCACATTACATTACATAAATTGAATTTGCAATTCCTTTATCTATTCCTAATCTTGTTCCTCTTATCTTTATTATTAATGCACCATTTATTCTTTTATTTAATATTTTAATTTTTGTTCCTTTCAATAAGCCTAGTACCTGTAATCTTGTTTTGATAGAATTATCAGTTTTTATCTTAGTAATTATGTAATCTTTATTCATTTGTCCTTCTGATAATTTCATAATCTGCCCCTTAAAATTGTATGATATTAGAGTCCAATTTATGACAATAGGGCACGGTTCACCGTGCCCCTACATATATATTTTTTTATTTATGAATAGATAGTACTTTATATTTTGCAATCTCATCATCTGGTAAAGATACTTCTACTACTTGATTTTTCGTTGCTCCCATTAGAGCTTTTCCTATTGGAGATTCATTTGATATTCTATTTTGCGATAAATCTACTTCAGTTGAACCAACTATAGTATATTCAAATTCTTCATCAAATTCTATATCTTTTATCTTTACTCTATTACCAACTTGAACTGTCTTTGTATCTATTTCAGACTCATTTATAATTTTAGCATATCTTAATTTATTTTCTAAATCTGCTATTTTAATCTCATTCTCAGCTTGTGCATTTTTTGCTTCATCATATTCTGAATTTTCTGATAAATCACCAAAACCAAGTGCAACTTTAATTCTCTCTGATATTTCAGTTCTTTTTGTTGTTTTTAAATACTCTAATTCCTTCTCAATATTGTCATATCCTTCTTGTGTTAATAAAACTTCTTTATTTTCCATAAGTTTTTCCTCCTTTAATGTAGTATTGAATATAATCTTACGCCAAATAACTACTTTTGTCAAGTATATTTTTATATTCTTTACTTGAAATTTCGCCATTATTTCCAATCAGACTTTTAATCATAACATTATCTTCTATAATTATTCTTTCTATATTTTCAATTTTGTCATTTTTGTATATATAACTTTCATATAATTCTGTTTTATCAAATTCATTAATCCATTCTAACATGTCCATTACTCTATTATTAAAATCAATATCATAAAAATTAATATTAATACCTGAAAATCTTTTTTCCTTAATATTAATTTTTTTTCTCAAGTTAATTACAATAGCACTATATGGAAATTTATACTTATTCAATTTATCTTCATCTAAATCAAAATTAAATATTATATCTATATCTTGTAAAGCCCTCCTTCTATTATTAGATATTTCTAAAACAATGCCCTCATTATAATATAATTCTTCTTCTAAATTATGGAACTTTTCTCTATGACTTGTTATTATTTTTATTTTTTTACTTTTCTTTGTTAATTCTTTAATATAATATGTTATTAAATCATTATTTTCACTGGTTATAATAGCTATCCTTTGATTTTTCAGTCCTACTTCTTGACATTTACATATATATTCTAATATTTGGATAATCAGAAATTTAAATAACCATCTTCCATTTGCAATTGGCAACTCTACGCCATTTATTCTCTCCATGAACTCTTCATTTTCTTTTAGTCTTTTTCCTATCACAATGCAATTAGCTTTTTGTTTTTTTCTATTTATATATCGTATCAATAATTCTTGTCTTATTTTTGTCATCTTCTTATGTCCTGAAACATATATCGTATTCATACTTAATCACCAATTGATATATATGCAAAACTTCATTTGCTTAGAACTAATTTCTTAGGTTACTTTTGTTCATTTTCTTTTCATTTTTCTTAAAATTGTCTTCTGTTCATCAGATATTCTATAAGATTCTATCATCTTTTGTAAAGATTTATTATATGTAAATTTATCTAATTTGTTAGCTCCCTCTAAATATTTCATAGCTTTATCATTGAATTTTATTCCTATTTCAGCAATTACCCATGCCTTTGCCATTTGCACATAATATGCGTTATTTTCTATTTTATCAATTGTGGTTATTACTTTATCAATATATTCTTCAGTAATATAATAATCTAACATCATAATTACGCAAAATCTTGCTTCAAACTCCTTACTTGATTTTGCATAAGGTAATATAAAATTCCATACCTTTTCCAAATCCTTATCCTTTATTTTTAATGTTGGACAGAATGTATCTGTAATTGCCCAACTATCCATATTAGGTATGAATTTTTTCATTAATTCTAATTTCTCATCAATATCAATTTTTGCATAACCAATAACTAAACCTTTCAAAAGTGTCTCTTCAAAGCATTTAATATCAGCTTGTTCAATAACTTCTTTCCAATTGTCTTCTTTTACAATTTCCTTTGCTAAATTTCTAAGCGCCGGAATACGAATTCCAAAAATCCTCTTAGATGTATCTGGACATAACTTTTTATTAAACTCTGCATATTCTGGTTCTGATAAATCTTCTAGTTTTCTTCTTATATCTTCTATATTCATTTTTACTATCATTCCTTCTTAAAGCACAAATCTGGTTGAAAAAGAATTAATTGTAATTATTTTTCAACCTTACTCTTTAAATTCATTTATACTATTTTATAGAAAAAAATATTAAAAAGCAAGAAGTTTGTAAAATAATACTAAATCCCATGCATTGTGCATGGGATTTAGTATTATTCTCCTATTGGAATATATTTTCTTTCTTCTACTTTCTGCTCTTTCTCTTTTGGGAAGGTTATTGTTAATATACCATTTCTAAAGTTAGCTTTTATGTCTTCTTCTCTTAAATTTTCTCCTGCATAATAGCTTCTTGAACACATTCCTGTAAATCTTTCTCTTCTAAGATATTTAGAATTTTTATCTTCTTTTTCTTCATTCTTTCTTGCTGTGACTGTTACATATCCTTCTCTTAATTCTATTTGGATATCTTCTTTATTGTATCCTGGTACGTCTATTTCTAATACATACTCACTCTCTGTTTCTTTAACATCTGTTTTCATTATTTTATTTTCTTTTTCACTAAAAAATGGATCACTGAAAACCTCATCAAAAATATCTAATCCATTTTCCTTTCTTCTTGGTATCATCATCATAATTCATTACCTCCTATAAATTTGATTTTATGTGTTGACACCTCTTCGGTAGCACATATTTATTATTAACCTAAAGGCTAATTTTTATTTATGTACATATTATATATTTAAATTTTAGCACTGTCAAGTCTTGAGTGCTAATTTTCACATAATTTTCACATTCTGTTAGCAAACTGTATTCTTTTTAACTAATTAAAAAAGCTAAGATTTAAATACTTTTAAGATATTTCACTCCCCAACTATTGACATTAAGCTACTTTATCATAGACAACTAAAAGGCTAACTTTGTTAGCCTTTTTTTCTGGTGGTCTGAAGTGGAATCGTCGAGCCGCGTCGTAAAAACTATCCACAGGATAG
>CAZWIF010000037.1:0-13453 GCA_964634355.1 uncultured Clostridium sp. | reverse complement strand
TATATCGTGCTAAATCTGTTAAAGAAATATAATCTACATTTCCAATTCTAATAACGCTTACTAAATTATCTTTTACTTTCATTTGTGTTTTTATGAGTTCTTTGCTCATAATATCACTTCCAATCTTTGTAAATTCTTTTACTATTATAGAACTAATGTTTGTAAAAGTCAAGTGAAAACTTAAATATAAATAAATTCTTTTAATATTATTTCTTCCACTGAATATTTATAATTATTCATAAGACCAACCCATTTTAAAGGGTCAGTATCTTTTAAATTCTCATCAATAGGATTTTTTTCTAGCATTTGTTTCATTAGTATTTCAAATCTTTCTTTAGCTTGTTTATTAGTATCTATGATATTTTTTCTTAAAGTTCCATCCATAAGCATTATAGTATAATCAGCTCTTTTATGTTTTTTCAAATATTCTAGTCTTAAATGACCAAACTTTCCAATATGATAATTTTTCTCATATTCATTCTCTGCTAAATATAAGTCAGGAATAAGATAATCTCCTTCTTTATGATAAGTTATTTCTCTCATAACTCAAAACCTCCTAAAATTTATTTTCGTTACAAAATGAACTGAATTTTTATATCATATCTAGCTGTCAAAACACCAATAAAATAAGAAAGAACCAAATAAGAGCAATTTTGTCCTTATTTAAGTTCTCCCTTATAGATACACACTCTAAGGACATACTATGAATAAATACACGGGGGTCGAACTCATTACTTAATAATTATATTAGAATTCTCTTATCTTAGTAAAAATAGCTGTGAATTGTAACATCCTGTAACAATTTTATTGAATTTATAGTAAAAGAGTATTGATTTTTTTAAGTATTAATAATAAAATAGTTAAGTGCATAAACTGTGATTAGAAAGTAGAGGGATATGTAGTGATTATAATATTGGATGCCATGGGTGGAGATAATGCACCTGATGCAGTAATAAAAGGAGCAGTTAAAGCCATAACAGAAGTAGCGGAGGATACAGAAATACTTTTAACTGGTAATGAGGAAATTATTAATTCAAGAGTGAAAGAGTTGTTTGGTAAAAATACAATAGGAGAAATTTCATCTAAAATTAAAATACACAATACAACAGAAACAATAGAGATGGAGGATAAACCAACAGAAGCTATAAAACATAAAAAAGATTCATCAATGGTTGTAGGTTTTAGATTATTAAAAGAAGGTGCAGGAGATGTGTTTATTTCTGCTGGAAATTCAGGTGCCTTGCTTACAGGAGCGACACTTTTGGTTGGCAGAATTAAAGGGATTGATAGACCAGCCTTAGCGGGAATATTACCAGCATACCACAGTAGACTATTATTAATTGATTCTGGTGCAAATACTAATTGTAAACCAATTAATTTACTGCAATTTGCTCAAATGTCTAGTATATATTTAAAAAATACATTTGGAATAGAAAAGCCAGCAATAGGATTATTAAATATAGGAACAGAAGAGACTAAAGGAAATGAATTGACTAAAGAATCATATAATTTGTTGAAGGAAAAGTCAGAAGAATTAGGAATAAACTTTATTGGAAATATAGAAGGTAGAGATGCTTTTTCTGGTAAAGTTGATGCAATAGTTACAGATGGATTTACAGGAAATATATTCTTAAAAGCTGTTGAGGGAGTTGGAAAATTAGTTAAGAAATCATTAACAGAAAGTTTGAAGCATAATATATTATCAATGATTGGTGCAATACCATGTATGCCAGCTATAAATAGATTTAAGAAGACAATGGATTACAAAGAATATGGAGGGGCATTATTTTTAGGTGTAAAAAAACCTGTAGTAAAAGCACATGGAAGTAGTGATGATTATTTATTCTATTTTACTATTAAACAGGCGGAACAATTCGTAAATAATAAAGCAGTAGACATGATGATAGAAGAATTTGAAAAAATGCAAAAAATGGGAAAAAGCACTTGACAAAATTTGATATATATATTATCTTGTATGTATATTTGGTTTAGATAAAATATAAAGGAGGAAAATATAAATGGAAAACGATGAAGTTTTTGAGAAAGTCAAAAAAATAATTGTTGAACAACTAAGTGTTTCTGAGGATACTGTAACAAAAGAAGCATCTTTCATAGATGATTTAGGAGCCGACTCATTAGATGTTGTTGAATTAATAATGGCATTAGAAGAAGAATTCGATATGGAAATTCCAGATGCTGACGCTGAAAAAATAGCTACAGTAAATGATGTTATAGAATATATTAGGGACAGACAATAAAATTAAAATGAAATCAAAAGAAAAATGCCATGTTTGGCATTTTTTTTTGAGAAATTCAATAAATTATAATTTGTAGGTGGGATGTGAGAAATGAGATGTGAGAATGTAGGGGCGGGCCTTGCGTCCGCCCATTGAACAAAAATTTAATTTTGTTTTAAATAAATACATTTAAAATAAATAATACAAATATTTTAAATATATTGCAATTTTCAGGGCAGACGCAAGGCCTGCCCCTACAGATTAAAATAAATAATATTTATAAATTATAAAATACAATAAATATGTCATAATCATCCCAACAAACAACAATTTAATATGTTGACAAAGTCGTCGTTGATTGGTTATAATATGGTTGAAAACTTAAGTAAAAATATGTGAGCAATTGGATTTGTTAACATATTAAATAATACATTTATAAGGAAGGAAGATGTAAAATGAACATTAAGGTAACAGGAAAGGATGTAAAAATTACCGACGCAATTAATGATTACGCTGAGAAAAAATTAGAAAGAATTGAAAAATATTTTGAAGGGTGGGATGTGAATGTAACGGTTACTGCTAGAGCAGAAAAGAACTCACAAGTAGCTGAGATACAGGTAAATACAAAATTTGATATGTTTAGAGCTGTAACAGAGCATACAGACCTTTATGCTGCAATTGATAAAGATATAGATATACTAGAAGGACAGATAAGAAAAGCTAAAACTAAAAAAGATAAAATGAACAGGGATGATTCACTAAAAGTTAAAGAAACAATGTTTGTTGAAGAAGTTAAACCTATAGAAGATGAAATCATAAAGACATTATATTATGATATTAAACCAATGGCACCAGAGGATGCAAAATTGAAATTACAAGAAAAACCAGGAAATAATTTTTATACATTTATAAATATTGATACAGGAAAGGTAAATGTAATATTCAGATTAAAAGATTCTAAAAATTATGGTTTAGTAGAACCAGAAGGATAATAAAACGAATATTTAAACGTAGGGGTCGAAGGTCGCAACATGCACTTATGTGATAGGAGATAAATTATGAAAATAGGAGTAGATATTGGAGGAAGTCATATTGCAGTAGGATTAATAGATGACAATGGTAATATTATGGTAAAGAAGGAAAAAATTTTAAATTCTGAGGCTAGAAAAAACATACTTAAGGTTGTTGAAGAAACAATAGCAATAGCTATAAATGAGATTTTAAAAGATAATAATTTGAAGATGGAAGATATAGAAATGATAGGTATAGCATGTCCAGGAACATCCAAAGATGGAGTTGTTGTTAAAGCTGAAAATCTAGGAATTTATGATTTCCATATTGTAGAGAAACTTAGGAGATATTTTTCTATTCCTATAAGATTATCAAATGATGCTAAATGTGCAGGATTATGTGAAAAAAAATATGGAGCATTAAAAGGATATGATGATGCTGTGTTTATGTGTTTAGGAACAGGAATTGGTGGCGCTGTATTTTTAAATGGAGAAATGCTTAAACCCAAAAGATATCTAGGAATGGAAATAGGACATACAATTATAAAAAAAGATGGACTTGATTGTACATGCGGAAGAAAGCGGATGTTTTGAAGTATATTGTTCTATGAAACGATTGAGAGGGAAGATTGCTGAAAGGCTAAATTTATCAGGAGATTTAAGTGGAGAAATTATATTTGAATTTGCAAAAAGGAATATGGATAAGATTGATGATATACTAGAGGAATTTGCTGATAATTTGGCAGAGGGAATAACAAATATAGTTAATATATTTGAGCCAGAGGTTATCTGTATTGGGGGAAGCTATGCATATCATACAGATGTGTTGGGAGATAAAGTAAATGATGCTTTAAGTAAAGCAAAGACATTTAATCATGAAATGCCTGAGATTGTGATGGCACAATTCGAAAATGATGCAGGAATGATTGGAGCAACATTGTTGTAGCAGAAATTAGAAGTTAGAAAGGGAATAGAATGAAAGAACAGCAATACATTTTGAAAAATATAAAATCATTTGAGCCAAGACATATTTTTGAATGTGGACAATGCTTTAGATGGGATAAAGAAGATGACGATTCTTACACAGGTGTATTTGGAAACAATGTTTTAAACGTAAAAAAAATTAATAATGATATTGTTTTTAAAGGTATATGTGATGGTAGCATAGAGAAAATCTGTAAAGATTATTTTGATTTAAGTACTAATTATGAAAATATAAAAAATAAATTGTCTGATATAGATGAACATCTTGCTAACAGCATAAAATATGGAAGCGGAATTAGAATACTTAATCAAGATTTGTGGGAAATAATCATATCTTTTATAATATCTGCTAACAACAATATCCCGAGAATTAAGGGGATTATAAATAGAATATCTAAGAAATATGGGAATGAAATAGAATGGAATGATAAGACATATTATACATTTCCGACTATTGAGCAATTAAGTAAAGCAAGTGTAGAGGAATTAAGAGAATTAGGACTTGGATTTAGAGATAAAAGAGTTTATGATACAACTAAGTTATTTTTAAGCAGAGAAATAACATTAGAGGAATTAAAAAATGAGAAAGATACTGATAAATTAAGGGAAAAACTATTAACCCTGCCAGGTGTAGGTCCTAAAGTAGCAGATTGTATAATGTTATTCTCCTTAAAGAAATACGAGGTTTTTCCAATAGATGTATGGGTAAGAAGAGTTATGAATGATTTGTATATACATAATGAAAACGAGGAGAAAGTATCAAAGAATGAATTACAAAAATTAGCTAAAGATAAGTATTCTAATTTGGCAGGACTTGCACAACAGTATTTATTTTACTGGAAGAGAGAAGCATAGGGATACAATAAATCTATCATAATACAAAAAGTGGCTTTGCCACTTTTTGTATATAATAGGAAAGTTAAAATGCAATTTATATTAAGGCTTTACGATTTGTTCTATGTAAACAAATTGTAATAAAATCTTAATATAAACCTAGAAGGTAAGTTGCCGTAAAGTTTTTTAAGTAATAATTGGTAAAATGGAATAATGTGTTATTGAAAAATTAACATGAAGATGTTAGTATTTTATTATGGCTAATAGTAGATTTAAAAGTAAGAAGGTGTTAGAATATGTCGATTAATACAAAATTAAAATTAGTTGTAATTAGTTTAAGCATTTTATTGATGATTCAAACATTTATACCATGTTTTTCTAATATTGTAAATGCAGCTGAGACTATCCTAACATGGGATATTTCTGAAGGCGAAGATGGAAGTGTAAATGCAATATTAGATAGTGATGGAGTTCTAACTATTACTGGTACAGGAAAGATGAAAAATTGGACTACATATAAAAACGTGCCATGGTATAAATACACATCATATATAAAAACAGTTGTAATAGAAGAGGGAGTTACAAATGTTGGTAGCTACGCATTTTATCTCTGCCAATATATGGAAAGTATAATATTGGCAGAGGGAATAACTAATATAGGAAGTTATTCATTTACTAATTGTGCGACCATAACGGAGATTACAATTCCTTCTACTGTGACTAATATAGATAGTTTTGCATTTTATTATTGTTATTATTTAAGTGGTATATATGTTGATGAGGCAAATGAATATTATATGGATGAGGATGGAGTATTATTCAATAAAGATAGAACAGTATTAATACAATATCCACCAGCAAGAGAAGGAGTAGAAGATTTAGGACTTGAGGGAGTTACAAGTATAGGAGATGCTGCGCTTTCTGCTTGTAGAGAATTAACAGAAATCGAATTACCAGAAGGAATTGTAAGTATAGGAGATAGTGCATTTAGTTATTGTACAGCATTAACATATGCTTATATACCTTCAACTGTAACATATATAGGGGAAGAAAGATGTTTTTCAAGTTGTTATAATCTTTTAGAGATAGATGTTTCTGAAAATAATGAATACTATAGCGACATAGATGGAGTATTATTTAATAAAGATGCTACTACAATATTAGCTTATCCGGGTGGAAATACATCATCAACTTATACAGTTCCAGATACAGTTACAAGAATAGGTAGTTGTGCATTTTTCATAAATTATGGATTAAATATAGTTTATTTAAGTGAATATGTAACAGAGATTGGAAGTTATTCATTCTGTTATGCTTATAATTTAAGACAGATTGAGGTATCAGAAGATAATGAAATTTATACTAGTGTTGATGGAGTAGTTTATAGTAAGGATAAAACAAAGATAATAAAATATCCTGCAGGAAAAATAGATAGTGAATATGAAATTTTGGAGAGTGTAACTACTGTAGGGGAATGTGCATTTCATAGTTGTATGTATTTAGAGACAGTAGTTATTCCAGAGAGTGTGAGAAGTTTAGGAAATCATGCATTTTTGTCTGATTATATGGATTATATCTATATTCCAGAGAGTGTACAAGAAATAGGAGAGGATGTTTTTAGTGATGCAACAATAGTACTTTGCTACAAAACTACTTTTGCGGCAGAACATTTAAGAAATACAAATGATGAAGTAAAGTACTTAATAGTAGATGAAATATATGAAATTGATGGTAAATATATAAAAAGAATTGAACCAGGAACATTATATGAAGATTTCAAAAATGAATTAGAATCAAATCAATCTTACGTAATAAAAGAAGGAACTACAACAACAAGTGACAGTGATATAACAAAAACGGCTGCAGCAATATCAATAGGCAATATAAATATCGAATTGGTAGTAACAGGAGATGTTAATGGAGATGGAAAAATAAGAGCAAGTGATATTTCATTAGTAAAAAGTAATATTGTGAGTTTAAGTAGCTTAGAAGGAGCATATTTAAAAGCAGCGGATGTAAATTATGATGGAGAGATAAAGGCAAGTGATTTATCAATACTAAAATGTATAGTAATTGGGATTTAAAATGTTAAAAACGAGGAACGCAAGGCGTTCCTCGTTTTTGTAGGAGCACTTGTTTTATTGAAGGTGATATGTTAAAATATTAACATATTAATGGAAGAAGGATTAACAAAAAATATGAGCTTAAGATTGATTTATGGGAAGTCTGGAACAGGTAAAAGTGAATATATTTTTAAAGAAATAAGTGATTTAATAAACAATGAAGAAAAAATATATATTATTACGCCTGAGCAATTTTCATTTACAGCTGAGACAAAATTGCTAGAAGCTGTTGAAGGAAATTCTGTAATAAATGCTGAAGTTTTAACTTTTAACCGTATGGCACATAGAGTTAGAAATGAGGTAGGAGGGGTTACTAAGACAGATTTATCTTCATATGGTAAGTCTATGATTATTTATGATATTCTTGATAGAGGCAAAAAAGAATTAAAGTTATTAGGAAAATCTGCTAAAAATGTAGATATAATATCAAGACTTATAACAGAATTAAAAACTCATTCTATTAGAGTTCAAGATATAGAGAAAGTTATTAATAAAGAAGAAGATATATATTTAAAAAGCAAATTACAGGATATAAGTTGTATATATAAGAAGTTTGAAGATAGGATAGAAAATAAATTTCTAGATGAAAATGACTCACTGACAATACTTGCAAATCAATTACCTTTTACAAATATGTTTGAAAATACAATTATATATATTGATGAATTTGTTGGATTTACTCCACAGGAGTATAAAGTATTGCTAAGACTACTAGAGGTGGCAAAACAAATTAATATTACTGTATGTACAGATTCTTTAATTGAAAGTCAAAACAAGGATAATGATATTTTTTTTACTAGTAAAAAGACAGTGTCAAAGATTATTAATCTAGCAAATTCTCATGGAATACAAATAGAATGTCCAGTATTTTTAGATAAATGTTATAGATTTAAGAATAAAGAATTAAAGGTATTGGAGGAGAATATTTATAAAACTCCATATAATAAATACAATGCAGATGTGAAAAATATTAATTTATTTTTGTCTGCTAATCCTTATTCAGAGATAGAATATGTAGCTGGTAAAATAGTTGAACTAGTGAGAGATGAGGGAAAAAGATATAAAGAGATATCTATAATTACAAAGAATATAGAAAATTATTCAAGTTTAGTTAGAGCAATATTTGAGAAATATGATATTCCCGTATTTATTGATCAAAAGAAGGATTTAAGTCAAAACATTTTAATAAAATATATACTAGCAATTTTAGAAATATTTGCAAAGAATTGGAACTTTGAGTCTGTAATTAATTATATAAAACTTGGATTTTGTGATATAACAGATGAAGAAATTTTTAAACTGGAGAATTATGCTAGAAGATGGGGGATAAAGTATAATAAGTGGTACAATAATGACTGGATAGTTGGTAATGAGGATAAAGTAGAATTAAATAGAATAAGAAAATTGGTAGTTAATCCTCTATTAGACTTTAAGAAAAATTTAGATGGGAAGAAAAAAGTAGAGCAAATTACAAGAGCTCTATACAAATTTATAATTGAGAATAATATTCAGAATAAGTTAAATGATAAGGCGGAGAAGATAGAAAATTCAGAGGAGATGAAAGCAGAGTATGTTGCCTCATGGAATTTATTGATGGAAATATTAGACGAACTTGTTTTGATATTTGGAGATGATGAAGTAAACTTTGAAAAGTATGCTCAAATATTGAAGATTGCTTTTAGTGAAAATGATTTAGGTGCAATACCTGCTTCCATGGATCAAGTGGTTGTTGGGGATGTAAACAGGTCAAGAAGTAAAAAGACGAAAGTAATATTTATAATAGGGTTAAATGATGGAGTATTTCCTAGTGCAAATAGAGAAGAAGGATTTATAAATGATACTGATAGAGAAGTTTTAAAAGATAAAGGAATTGAACTAGCAAGAACCACGAAAGAGAATATTTATGAAGAAAACTTTAATATCTATAAGGCTTTTACCACGGCAGAAGAAGAGTTGTTTTTATCATATTCATCAACATCTAGTGATGGGGCTACACTTAAACCATCAACTTTAATTTATAGGATAAAAAAGATTTTTTCTAATCTAATAGAAAAAAGTGATATTATAAAAAGAGAGGATATAATAACAAATAAGAACGCAACTTTTGAGGATTTGTTATCTAATTTAAGGGATTTTGAAGATGGAAAGGTGATAAATCCTATTTGGTTTAATATCTATAAAACTTATTATGAAGATAATGAGTGGAGAGAAAAATTAGAGAAAGCATTGGAGGCCGAGAATTATACTAATAATCCTGAAAAGGTTAATAAAGAGAATTTGGAAGAGTTATATGGAGATACGATTTTTACAAGTATTTCAAGATTAGAACAGTATAGAAGATGTCCTTTTTCATTTTATTTAAAATATGTATTGAAAATTAATGAAAAAGAGACGTTTGATATTCAAAGTATAGATACTGGAACCTTTATGCATGACGTTGTAGATAGTTTTTTTGGAAAGATACAAGATGAGGGTATAAATATAAAAGAAATTACAGATGAGGAGTTAGAGAGAATAGTTAAAGAAATCGTGGAGGAAAAGCTAAAGCTAAATAAAAATTATATTTTTACAAGTACAGCAAAGTTTAGAACATTGACATCTAGATTAAATAGAGTTTTGCTAAAGGCTGTGAAGTATGTTGTACAAAGTATAAAGAATAGTGATTTTGAGGTTTGGGGTCATGAGGTTGAGTTTGGGAAAGTAGGAGGATATCCTGCCATAGATGTTAAACTAGATGATGGTAAGAAGGTTGAAATTACTGGAAAGATTGATAGGATAGATGTTTTGAAGACAAGTGATGGGCAATATGTAAGAATAATAGACTATAAATCTTCTATTAAGGATATTGACTTGGATGATGTTATGGCGGGGGTACAAATACAGCTTTTGACTTATTTAGATGCTGTTACTAAGATTGAGGACTTTATGCCAGCAGGAGTGCTTTACTTTAATTTGATAGAGCCTGTGATTAAGGCTAATAGAAATACTACTGCCGAAGATATTGAAAAACAAATAAAAAAGCAATTTAAGATGAAAGGTATAATTTTATCGGATATTAATATTATAAAAAGAATGGATAAGAACCTTGAAAAGGGAGCTTCTGATATTGTACCTGTTTATATAGATAGTAAGAATAATATAAGTGAAAGTAGGTCTTCTTGTGCAAGTCTTGAGGAGTTTGAAAAATTACAACAATGTACAATAAAAACAATAAAGGAGATATCAAAGGAAATTTTTGAGGGGAATATTGATATAAAACCATATTATAAAAATAAGAAGACAGGTTGTGACTATTGTAGTTATAAGTCTATTTGTCAGTTTAAATAAGACAAAAACCCCGTCCCATTGTCTTAGAAAAGGAGGAATATGAAAAATTTTACAATCAAAAATTATGATAATATCTCATATTTACAATTTACAAGATTATTGGAGTATGAAGATGTTTTAAAACATGCTATTAGCCTTAAACCAATAGATATTGGTAGTAATGACAGTTTTTATAAGGATAAGGAGAAGGCGTATAATAATTATGAAAAATTATGTAATGCTTTGGATATTGACTATAAAAATGTTTATCGACCATTTCAAACACATACAGATATTGTGAAATGTGTAAATGATGAAAAAGCGGGAGTATTCACTAAAGAATTCGAGAATGTAGATGCTCTTATGACTAATAGAAAGAATAAGATTTTATCTATTTCGGTTGCAGATTGTATAGATTTAATGTTCTTTGACCCTGTAAAAAAAGTAATTGCAAATACTCATTCTGGGTGGCAGGGAACATATAAGTTGATATCTAAGAATACTGTGGAAAACATGGTGGATAAGTATGGATGTAATGTAAAAGATATAATATGCTGTATAGGACCAAGTATAAGAAAATGCCATTTCGAGGTTGATGAGGATTTAGCTGAAAAATTTTATGAAAAGTTTAAGTATTTATCTAATATTGATGATATAATATTTAAAGGCAAAACTGAACAAAATAAACAAAAATATAATATTGATACAGTATTAATTAATACAACAATATTACAACAAATAGGATTAAAGGAAGACAATATAATCGATTGCGGTTTGTGCACAGTTTGTAATTCAGATAAATTCCATTCATATAGAGTAGATAAAGAATTATCAGGTAGAAATACTGGAATTATAGTATTAATATGATAAGAAAAAACAGAAATTAAAACACTAAATAAAATATAAAAATGTTGCAATTTATCCATAGGGGCAGGGCTTGCCTCCGCCTAGAGATTGGAATATACATTAATATTATTAAAAATTAAAGGAGGAAGATAAATGATACCACCAAGATTGAAAAAAGGTGATATAATAGGAGTAGTAGGGAGTTCAGCACCAATACCAGAAGAGAGAAGAGGAGAAATAGAAAGCTCAAGAAAATTTTTTGAGGATTTAGGATTTAATGTTAAACTAGGAAAATATTTATACAATGATGAATTAGGATATGGAACTACAGCTAAAAACAAAGCAGAAGATTTTAATGAAATGTTTAAAGACAAAAATGTTAAAGCAATATTTTGTGCTTGTGGAGGATTTAATGTAAATGCGGTTTTTGATTATTTAGATTATGAAGTTATAAAGAAAAATCCTAAAATAATATGTGGTTATAGTGATCCTACTTCTATTATAAATGCAATCTATGCAAAAACAGGACTTGTTACATTTCAAGGACCTAATTTTAGTTCACTTGCTGAGACAGAAGAAGGCGTCGAGAAATACTCTAGGAAAGAAATTATTAAGAGATTTATTGATGGGGATTTGCAATTAGGAACAGATGAAGATAAATATGAGACAATAAAGAATGGACAGGCAGAAGGAACTCTAGTAGGGGGAAATTTAAGCTTAGTTTCTCATTTAGTAGCGGGAAAATATAAGCTCAACTTTATGGATAAAATACTTTTCATTGAAGAATTAGCTTGTGAGTCTCCTGCAGGAATGGCAAGCAATTATCTATATTATATGAAACAAAATGGAGTATTTGATAAAATAAAAGGACTTTGGATTGGAAATTATGAAAGTGAAATATCTCTTGAAAAAATAGTTTTAGATACAATAGGGGATGAATATAATTTCCCAATAATAAAATCAAACAATTTTGGTCATATTGATAGAAAAACAGTTATACCGATAGGTGTAAAGGCAAGAATAGATACAAATGAGGGTATAAAAATAAAGTTATTGGAAAATTGTGTAATATAAGGGAGAAACTATAAATGTACGATAATTGGGATGAACTAGAAAATTCAATAATAAATTGTAATAAATGTAAATTATGTAATGGAAGAAAAAATATAGTATTTGGTACAGGAAATAAAGAAGCAGATTTAATGTTTATAGGAGAGGGACCAGGAGCAGATGAGGATGCACAAGGAATACCTTTTGTTGGAAAAGCAGGGCAACTTATGAATAAGGCTTTTGAAGGATTGGGCATAAAAAGGGAGAAAGTGTATATAGCCAACATAGTAAAATGTAGACCTCCCAATAATAGAGATCCAGAGCCAGATGAAATGTTAGCTTGCTTAAATTATTTAAGAAATCAAGTAATACTAGTAAAGCCAAAGGTAATAGTATTATTAGGAAGAATAGCCCTAAAAAATATTCTGGGAGAAGAGTATGGCATAACGGCCTCTAGAGGAAAGATAATAGAGAAAAGAGGTATTACATATATTCCAACATGGCATCCAGCAGCATTATTGCGTGACGAAACAAAAAAGATAGATTTTTGGAATGACCTAAAATTGGCAAAAATAGAATTAGAAAAATAAAAAAGGGCAAGGTGTGACCTTAGCCCTTACAAATTTATTTCATTGCATTTAATTTCTTAGACATAGAAGATTTTTTTCGTGCTGCAGTGTTTTTTACAATAACGCCTTTTGAGCAAGCCATGTCTACTTGTTTTGTTGCTTCGCTGTATAATTTTTGAGCTTCTTCAGCATTTCCAGCCGCAACAGCAGCTTCAAACTTTTTAACAGCTGTTTTATATTCAGATCTAATCATGTTATTTTTTAATGTTTTCTTTTCAATGATTTTTGTTCTTTTTATAGCTGATTTTATGTTTGGCATTCTAAGTGCACCTCCTCTTAAATAAGTCTAAACAATATCGCTAAATATTGTATCATGAAAGTAAATAAAATGCAAGAAAAATCTGAAAAATTTATGAATAACTTATGATAAAATGTTACAATTCACAGCATATGAAGATTGCTGGGTGAATTCTAATATGAATTATTAAATCCAT
>CAZWIF010000036.1:0-13618 GCA_964634355.1 uncultured Clostridium sp. | reverse complement strand
TTACCTGAATTTATAGAAAAATATGATAGTGCAAATGATGAGGATAAATGTGCATATAATATTGATAAAATGGTTACAGCTATTAATAGTGGAGATTATAAATATGTTTATAATAAATTGAATGAGACATATAAAAACAACTATTTTCCTGACATAGAAACCTTTAAAGAATTTATTAATAATAATTTCTTTGAATCTAATGAGCTTACTTCAGGACAATTTGAGATTGTTGGAGAAAATTATTCTTATAAAATAAAGATTACAAATAGCAACAATACAGAGGAGACAAAGACAATAACTGTAATAATGAAACTTCTAGAGGATAGGGACTTTGAAATAGCCTTTTCTATAGAAGAGTAAGACAAAGGGACGGGGTTTGAGACAAACCCCGTCCCTTTGTTTCATATTTGATAAAATTTCTCTAGAATTTTACGGCTTTTTGTAGTAATTTTATTTTGTTTATGTTATACTAATAATATATTAATGTACATAGGAGGTAATCATATGTCTGAGAAAGTTTATACAATAGAGGAAATTAAGCAAATACTTAGAGAAATTTTGCAAGACAAACCAGTATATCAAGTTATATTGTTTGGTTCATATGCCAAAAAAGAGGCAAATAAAAAGAGTGATATTGATTTAGTGATAGATACAAAATCAAAATTGAAGGGATTCGCACTATTAAAGTTAATATGTGAAATAAAAGAAAAGCTACAAAAAGAAGTAGATGGGTTTGAAAAATATGAAATAATAAATAATTCACCGATAGATAAAGAAATAAGGAAAGTAGGAGTAATAGTTTATGAAAAATAAAGAATATTTGTCAATAAAAAAGATGATAGATTATATAGATAAAGCACTAAGATATACAGAAGGGATTGATTTTCAATCTTTTTCAAGTAATGAAGAAAAAGTAGATGCTACAGTTTTTGCACTTAGTCAGATAGGAGAATTAGTGAAAAATATAAGTAAAGAAACAATGGAAAAATATCCCAATATTGAATGGATTATTATAAAAAATTTAAGAAATAAAATTGTTCATGACTATGAAGGAATTAAGTTAAATTTTATTTGGGATATTATAATTAACGATATAATACATTTAAGAGAAAATTTAGAAGAACTTTTGCAAGATATAAATAAATAATCATAAACCTCACACTTAAAAATATAAATTGAAGTGTGAGGTTTTTTGTATGAAAATAAAAAAGTATATAGCGAGTATTTTAATATTTTTTATAATCATAGCAGTGGGATTTCCTGTATATGCTGATGATGAAGATTTTGGGGAGGAAATAGAAGATACTTCTTGGATATACGAAGAAATAGAAGCGGCAAGTGCTGAAGTAACGGATGAACCTATTATAAATTCAAGGGCTGCTGTAATTTATGATAGAATTTCAGGAGAAGTTATATGGGGAAAAGATGAAAATTCAAAAAGAAAAATGGCTTCTACTACTAAGATTATGACTGCCATTGTAGTTATTGAGAATGTAGAGAATTTATCTGAAATTGTTACTGTTTCAAGTAAGGCGGCAGGTACTGGTGGGTCAAGACTGGGATTAAGTACAGGAGATAAAATTACAGTTAATGATTTGTTATATGGTCTTATGCTTAAGTCGGGGAATGATTGTGCTGTTGCTTTGGGGGAGTATGTGGGTAACTCTGTGGATAACTTTGTGGAAATGATGAACGATAAGGCGAGTGAATTAGGTTTAACACAAACACATTTTGTTACAGTTAATCGGTTTGGACGAAGATGAACATTATACAACTGCTGTAGAACTTGCCAAGATGGCTGATTATGCTTTAAATAATGATAAGTTTAAAGCTATTGTGGGAACTACAAGCTATACAGTAACAATTAATGGATATGGAAAAACTATTGGTAACACAAATGAATTACTTGGATATCTAGATGGGGTTTATGGTGTGAAAACAGGATTTACAAATGGTGCAAATAGGTGCTTAGTCACTGCTATAAAACGTGGAGATATGGATACAATTTGTGTTGTTTTGGGGGCAGACACTAAAAAGGACAGAACACGAGATAGTATAAAAGTAATTGAGTATGCATATGCCAATTATAAAATAGTTGATGTTACAAATTATATAGAAAATGCTTTTGAGGAATGGAAAAATAAGAATAATATTATAGCAATAAAGGGAGTTAGTAAATATGTAGAAGCTGAATTATGCGAGTATGATACAACAAAAATCCCAATATACAATGAATACATAAATGATATTGATATATCTATAGAAAATTTAAAAATATTAGAAGCTCCGATAGATGATGGAACAAAAATAGGAGAATTGAGATTGAAAGTAAATGGAGAATCGATAATTAGTGTAGATATAGTAACAAGTGAAGAGATAAAGAAAAAAGATGTAAAGAATTATTTTAAAGAAATTTTATCGAATGTTAATTTATATTTTGAAGAGGCAATTAAATGATTTTTAAAAAAATCTATTGACAAGAAAATATAAAAGGTGTATTATATTACAAACAAACATTCTACAAACGGAGGTTTATTATGATATCTACATTACACATTAAAAATATAGGAATAATTGGAGATTTGGTTTTGAACTTAAATAATGGATTAAACATTTTAACTGGTGAAACGGGAGCCGGAAAAACGCTAATTATAGATTCATTGCAAATTGCTACTGGAGGAAGATTTTCTAAAGAAATGATAAGAAGAGGTGAGGAATTTTCATTTGTGGAGTTATCTTTATATTTGCCAAATCATATAGATGCCATAGATGGAAATATAATTATTTCTAGAGAGATACATTCTAATGGCAGAAATTCGTGTAAAATAAATGGTAGATTAGTTACTGTTAATGAACTTAGAATGTTTATGAAAAATCTTATAGATATTCATGGGCAAATGGATAACCAATCTTTGTTGGATGCAAATATGCATATTAATTATTTAGATAATTTTATAGGGAAGAAAATATTATCTTTAAAAAATGAATATTATGGTTTGTATAATGAATATCGTGATATAAAAAATGAACTTAAAACTAATTTTGGAGACGATAAAGAAAAACAGAGAAGATTAGATTTACTAAAATATCAGATAAATGAAATAGAAGCAGCTGATTTGAAATTGGGGGAAGATGTAGAGGTAGAAGAATTAAGAGAGAGAATTTTGAATAGTGAGAAGATTCAAAATAATTTAAATGAGGTGGATTCAGAAATAGGAGATGTTGGTATAGATTCTATAAGTAATGCTATAAGGGCATTAGAAAAAATAGAAGTTTTAGATAACAAATATGAAGCAACACTTAATACATTAAAAAGTATTTATTATGATTTACAAGAGTTATCAAGGGATGTAAAATCTTTTAAGAATGAAATGGAGTTTGATGAAGAGAAAAAACAAGATATTGAAGATAGATTCGATTTAATTCATGATTTAAAAAGAAAATATGGAAATGATATAGAGGAGATTTTAGAGTACAAAGAGGAAATTGAAGATGAGGTTGAAAGAATAGAAAATTCTGAAACATATATCTTAAAGCTAAGGGAAAGTTTGAATGAAGTAAAAAGCAAAATGAATGAGTTGGCAAAAAAAATGAGCAAAATAAGAAAAGAATATGCAAAAGAATTGTCAAATAAAATTAACTTAGAATTGGCAGACTTAGAAATGATAAATGCAAAATTTAAAGTAAATGTAGAAATAAATTCAAATAGTGAGTTCTATGAAAATGGACAAGATAAAGTGGAATTCTATATTAGTACTAATGTAGGAGAGGAATTTAAACCTCTAATAAAAATTGCTTCTGGTGGAGAAATGTCTAGAATTATGCTTGCTATAAAGAATGTATTAGCAGATGTTGATGAAGTACCTATAATGATTTTTGATGAGATTGATACAGGAATATCTGGAAAAGCAGCTAAAAGTGTTGGAGAAAAATTAAAACAAATAGCAAGAAAACATCAAGTTATTTGTATTACTCATCAAGCAAATATTGCTGCTAGAGGAGATTATAATTATTATATAAGCAAAAATATAGAAGATGGAAGAACAATCACAAATATACAGCAATTAGATGAAGAGGAGACTATAAAAGAGATTGCAAGAATTGCAAGTGGAGATTGTTCAAAAGTTGCACTTGAGCATGCAAAAGAGTTAAGAAAGATAGCATGATGGCAAGGTTGTGTTTATAAAAACACAGCCTTTTTTATAAATATTAAAAAATATTCAACACTCATATTAACATAAATTAAAAGGTTAGCATAAAATATTTAACATAAGGAGGAAAAATATATGAGTGAATATATAATTTCTGGTCGGAAATAAACTTTCAGGAGAAGTTAAAATATCTGGTTCTAAAAATGCTTCATTGCCAATTATTGCTGCAAGTATAATGAATGGAGGAATTACGGAGTTACATAATATTCCTGAAATTTCAGATATAAAAATAATGTTGCAAATTCTTGAAAAATTAGGTTGCAAAATTAATTGTAGTAGTGATAAAATAATAATTAATTCAAAAGATATTAATTCTTTCGAGATACCTGCAGAGTTAATGCATAAAATGAGATCATCTGTAAGTATAGTAGGAGCATTAATAGGAAGGTTCAAAAGATGTACCTTCACATATCCAGGAGGATGTGATATTGGAAAAAGACCTATTGATTTGCATTTAAAAGCTTTTAAACAATTAGGAGTACAAGTGGATATGACTAAAGAGGGTATAATATGCACAGCAGATGAGATGAAACCATCTGATATAGTCTTAGATTTTCCAAGTGTTGGTGCTACTGAAAATATAATGCTGGCTTCAATTTTTATAAAAGGAATTACTAGAATAAAAAATCCTGCTAAAGAACCAGAGATAGAAGATTTACAAAATATGTTGAACAAAATGGGGGCAAATATAAAAGGAGCAGGTGGCGATATTATAGAAATTAATGGAGTAAAACACTTAGAAAATGTGACTTATCGAGCAATGCCAGATAGGATTGAGGCCGGAACTATGTTGTGTGCTACTGCTGCTAGTGGAGGAGAAGTAACTGTATTAGAAATAGAGCCAAAACATATAAAAAAAACAATTAATAAGCTTAGAGAATGTGGGTGCAATATCAAGGTAGAAGAAAACAAAGTTTATTTAAAAGCTCCACAAATACTTAAAGCTATTGATATAGAGACAGAGCCTTATCCAGGATTTCCAACAGATATGCAATCAATATTTGTGGCCACATTAATAAGGGCAGAAGGTGTATCTGTTATTAGGGAAAACATATTTGAAAATAGATACAAATATGTTTCAGAACTCAGAAAGATGGAAACAAATATAGTACAAATGGATAGAGAGTTGAGAGTAACTGGAGTGAAGAATATAAAAGCTTCTAATTTAATGGCAAAGGATTTAAGAGGAGGAGCAGCATTAGTAATTGCAGCATTACAGGCCGAAGGGGTAAGTGTAATTTCAAATATTGAATATATTTTGAGAGGATATGAAGAACTAGATAATAAATTAAGGAAGTTAGGAGCTAAAATAAGGATTAGAGAAGGTGAATAAATGCAAAAGAAACAAAAAGAGAAACAAAAGCCTAAACAAAAAAAGACCACTAAAAAAGAAAAAAGAATGAGAAAATATCGAGTGATTAGAATTTTACTGAAAATATTTATTTGTATGGCTTTATTAATTGGTCTAACTGTATATGGATTAATGTCACCTATATTTAATATAACTGAAATAAAAATTACAGGAAACGAAAAGTTTGATGAAGAAGAATATATGAGTTTGTCAGGATTAAATTTAGAAGAGAATATATTTAATTTCAGGAAATCAACAATTATTTCTAATATAAAACAGAATGCATATGTTGATAAGGTAACAATTAAAAGAAAGCTACCTTCGACCATAGAGATAACAATAGAAGAAAGAAAAGTTTCTTACTTAGTATATTTAGAAGATGAAAAATTTACATATGCATATATAAGTACCCAAGGATATATATTAGAAAAATCGAATGAAAAGTTAGATTTAACTATAATAACAGGAGTTTCGACAGAAATAGAGAATATAATAGAAGGAAATAGATTGAAGACTGAAGATTTAGAAAAATTGCAAAATGTAATACAAATAAAAGATTCTATGAAGAGTTTAGGGATATATCGAGATTTAACTAAAATAGATATAACAAATAAATCTAATTATATTTTAACTTTTGAAAAAGAAGGTAAAGAGGTATACTTGGGTGACATTAGTGATTTGAGTAGTAAATTGCTATATATGGAATATCTTTTAAATGATTTGGAAGGGGTTCCTGGTACGATATACTTAAACCAGGATAACGTATATTTTTCACCAAAATGATTTGAAGAAATGAATATAATTAAAATTTTACAAAAAAGGGCAGACGCAAGGCCTGCCCCTACAGAGAAAATAATATATTTGTTTAATTAATTATACAATATAATGGAATCATCCCCACAAACAACAATTTAATAAAAAGAAAGGAATATTAATATATGAACAAAAAACAGGTAGCGATTACATTAGGTGTTATGTGTGCATTATTGACTAGTGGAATAATAATTCAAGTAAATACAATAAAAGATAATTCTATTTCAAATATAACAAGAACATCTAATAATGACCTAAGAGATGAAGCATTAAAATGGAAAGAAAAATATGAAGCGGTATATGCAGAATTACAAGATGCCGAAAGTGACCTTGAAAAAATAAGACAAGAGGCAACAAGTGATAATAATGATTATACAGAAATGGAACAAGAACTTAAATCTATAAATGCATTATTAGGATTGACAGAACTTACAGGAGAAGGAGTTGTAATTACTGTATCAGATAATGAAAATGCTAGTATAAAAGATGAAAATCTTACAGACGAATTAGTACATGATACGGATATAATTGAAATTGTTAATGAGCTAAAAAATGCTGGTGCAGAAGCTATTTCGGTTAATGGACAAAGAGTAGTATCAACAACATATATTAATTGTGCTGGTTCGGTTATAACTGTAAATGGAGAAAAAATTAATTCACCTTTTGTAATATCTGCAATAGGAAATAGAGCCAGTCTAAGTAGTATAACGAGACCAGGTTCTTATATTGGGATTATGGAAGAGCAAGGAATTAAAGTCACTGTCGAGAAATCTTCTGAACTTACAATTCAGAAATATAATAAAGTATTAACTGCTAAATATATGTCAACTATAAAATAAAATGAAAGGACTGCTTTTATATGACAAAGAAAAAGAAAAAAATGAATATAGACAAAAGCAAGCTAATTGTTGCTATAACAATAAGTATAATATGTTTTATCATTGTTTATATAATGTGTATACAGTTTAAAACAGTTGAAAATATTGATGTGGCAGAGATTGAAACAATGAGAGAGAGCGAGTTAAGGGAAGCATTAGCAGAGTGGAAGGAAAAATATGAAGAAGCAAATGAAGAATTAACTCTTACTAAAGAAAAAATAAAAGAATATCAAGATGCAATAGAGTCAAATGAAGAAGCCGGAGAATTACTTGAATCAGAATTGAAAAATGCAAAGATGTTGTTAGGTGTTACTGATGTTGAGGGAGGAGGTATAATTATCACTATGTCAGATAATGATAATATAACTATTTCATCAACAGATTTGATGGAGCTGGTAAATGAATTATATTCAGCAGGGGCAGAAGCAATATCAATAAACAATCAAAGAGTAGTTGCTATGACAGATATAGTTGATGTTGGAGAGTTTATTATGGTTAATGGAAAAAGAATAACCTCTACATATACAATAAAAGCAATAGGTGACCTTACATATTTACAAAGTGCATTGAGCATAAAAAATGGATACTTGGATACTTACAAAACTAATGGATATACAATTTCAATGAAGACTGAGGAAAATATCACTATAGATAAATTTGATGGAGAAATGACACTAGATTATGTACAATAAATATAAAAGAAAGGGTTGATAAATTTGATAGTAATAGCTATAATTGTAGGGTGTTTAATAGGTGTGATTTTAGGAGTGAATGCTCCTGTAATTTCATACACATATTCAGGATATTTAGCAATAGCAATTATTGCTGCATTAGATTCTATATTTGGAGGAATTTCAGCAAGTTTAAAGGGAAATTTTGATTTCAAAGTGTTTGTATCAGGTTTTTTTGGAAATGCAATATTATCAATGCTGCTTACATATCTAGGAGATAAATTAAACGTAGATATATATTTAGCTGCCATTGTAGTATTTGTTAATAGGATGTTCTTAAACTTAACTATAATTAGAAAGTATTATATTGAGAAGTTATGGAACAAGAAGAATTCTAAAGATTAGAGGTCAAGGGCATATTGTATGTATAAAGCTAGGAACTTGTATAGAAATTTAGGTCATACTATGCTCGATTAAGATTTAAAATAAAGTCACAAAATTCAAAAAGTTAGAGAAATCAATACATTAAGACTTTGTTACAAAAATGTTGCAAAAATATTACAAAAATATTACGACTTTCTATTGACTTTTTATTAAAAATATTATATTCTTTAAGACATAGAAAATATATAAAATTGGAGGAGAAAAAATTGGCAATAGGTGATATAATTGTCGGCTTAGATATAGGAACTTCTAAAGTATCAGCCATTGTTGGTGAAGTTAATAATTTTAATCAAATTGAAATAATTTCTTCCACTAAAGCAAAGTGTAAAGGAATTAGAAAAGGTAAAATTATTGATGAGGATGAAGTTGCTAAATCAATTGCTAAGGCAATTCAGGATGCAGAAGATGAAGCCAATTTAAAGATAAATTCTGCGTATGTCACAGTTCCAGGAAAATATATAACAATAGCTCAAAATTCGGCAACTAAGGAAATAAAAGACAAGTACGCAGGGATATCAATTAAAGATGTTGGTGCAAGTATGATGATGGTAAAAGATATAGAAGTTCCAGAGGGAAAGACCGTAATAGATGTTGTACCTGAATGTTTTATTTTAGAAAATGGAGATGTAGTGCAAGACCCAATAGGTGCTTTTACTGCTACTCTTACTGTACAAGCACAAATAATATTATTGGATAAAGAATACCTGAAACAATTATCTTCTATATTTAGAAAAGCAGGGATAGAAAAAATTGACGGTTTGGTACCGGTTACTCTTGCGGAGAGAAACCTTGTGTTAGACAGAAACGAATTAAATGATAATATTATGTTATTGGATGTAGGAGCTGGAAATATCGATATTGGTGTATTTGAAGGAAATAAATTTGTATATACTAATACCATTCCAATAGGAGGAGATACAATAACTAGGGACATATCTTTAGTCTTAAATATTAGTGATGAAGAGGCAGATAAACTGAAAAGACAATATGGACTAGCTCTAAAGTCTTTTATCGATAATGATAATGAAATATTTTTAAATACATATATTGGTGATTCGAAAAATAAAACAATAAGAAGCTCAGAACTAATAGAGATTATTGAAGCAAGAATTGAGGAAATGTTTGCTTTGGTTAATAAAGACATAATGGTTCAAGGTATAAAACCTAAAATAAATAACGTTGTATTGACTGGACAAGGTATAGCAAACATCAATAAAAGTGATGTAGCTGGAAAAATTGCTTTAAATATCCCTGTAAAGATATCAACGGGAAGATTAGTAAGTACAATCAGACCAAGCTATAGAACAGCATATGCACTAGTTAGGTATATTGCATCAAAGCCATTTGCAAAATCAGTCTCAAGTTCAATAGACACTTCAAAAGAAGAAAATATTTTGAAAATGGTTTTTGAAAGAATGAAAGAATTCTTTTATAGTTAATTTGAGGAGGAATAATGATGTTAGAATATAATGATGAAGATTTAAGTAGACTAAATGAAGGAACTGCTGTAATAAAAGTAATTGGTGTCGGCGGTGGAGGAAACAATGCTGTTAATAGAATGATTGATTCAGGAATAAAAGGAGTAGAGTTTATTGCAGTCAATACAGACAAGCAAGCTTTACAAATTTCAAAGGCTTCAACAAGAATACAAATAGGAGAAAAAATAACTAGAGGACTTGGAGCAGGAGCTGATCCTAATGTTGGAGCTCAATCAGCAGAAGAGAATAAATCAGAAATTGCAGAGTCACTACGTGGAGCAGATATGGTATTTGTTACTGCCGGAATGGGAGGAGGAACAGGTACAGGTGCTGCACCAACAGTTGCAGCATGTGCAAAAGAAATGGGAATATTAACAATAGGAGTTGTTACAAAACCATTTACATTCGAAGGAAAGAAACGACTTGCTCAAGCTGAACGTGGAATTGAGAGCTTGAAAACTAAAGTAGATACATTAGTCGTTATCCCTAACGATAAGTTATTACAAATAATAGACAGAAAAACATCAATTATAGAAGCTTTTAGAATGGCTGATGATGTATTAAGACAAGGTGTACAAGGTATATCAGATTTGATTGCTAATCCAGGACTTGTAAATTTGGATTTCGCAGATGTCAAAACTATAATGTTAAATACAGGTATGGCTCATATGGGTATAGGAAGAGCATCAGGAGAGAATAGAGCAGAGGATGCAGCAAAAGAAGCTATCCAAAGTCCTTTACTTGAAACATCAATAGAAGGTGCTAGAGGAGTTATTATAAATATAACAGGTTCAAGCTCTTTAGGATTGCAAGAGGTAAATACAGCAGCAGAACTTGTACAAAGAAGTGTAGATCCAGAAGCAAATATTATATTTGGTACAGTAATAGATGAATCGTTGGAGGATGAGATATTAATCACAGTAATAGCTACAGGATTTGCTGATGAGGAACCAAGAACACCATTTGCAAGAATGGGAGCAGATCAAATCGTATCAAAAGCATGGGAACAAAAAATAAATCCAATTCCAGCATCTGTAGAAAGTGCAAATGGTAATTCACAAGACTTAGATATACCATCATTTTTAAGAAAGAACAAAGGATTAAATAAATAAATATAACACTTTAAATGCAATCTGATACTATATTAGATTGCATTTATTTAATGATTTTGGGAAGAAATAAAAAATAGAAGGAAGGAAGTAACAAAAAACGTAATACAAATGTAATATAAATGTAATAAAATATCATAAAACCTACAAAGTTTTTGGAGAGAACATATATGGCGATTGAATATATATTGGAGGTTTAAATATCATATAGAAATAAAAAAGCTGATATGATATAATAAATTAAAATAGGAGATAAAGTAAACTTTAAAGGTCAATATAAATTCAAAACATTTTACACTAATGAAAGGTAATGATTTAAAATGAATAATGCTAATAAAAAGAAAAGAAATATCAAATTATTTATTATAGTATTGATGATATATATATTAATAGTATTGATATATATTCAAAATGCCAAAGAGAATAAACAGGTTAATGAAGTAAATTCGGAAGTTTTTCTCGATGAATATGAGGCGTATTTAGAAACAGAGCAGGAAATTGAATTTGATGAAACAGAATCCATTTCTTTAGAAGAAAATGAAGAATATATATCAACATTTAAAGATGAGATAACATTAAATGTAAATCAAGAGGCAATTCAAGAAGTAGCTGATGCATATTATAATAAAAGCATTTATGCACAGTATTGTTCATATCGAAAATCATTTATATATTCTCCAGAAGAAGCAACTTCACAACATACTATTTATAGTGTTTGCAGTGATTTTACATATTCTGTATATTATCAAGCTTTTGGAATGCAAATACCAGACTTTACAACTAAAATTGTTGCATATGGTCAAAAATATTATGATGCAAACAATATAATGACAAATGATGTTGTAGAATTTTGGGAACAAACAACAGATGATGATGGAAATAAGTTTTTTTATGATAATAATGGAAATGAAAAGAATATAGATTTATCAACTGTTTCGGGAAGAGCAGAATATGCACAAGTTCTTTTAACAGAATATGATTTGCAAATTGGAGATATAGTTTGCTATAGATCGAGTGACAATTCTAGTGGACATGCTGTTATGGTATATGAAATTATTTATGATAGTGACGGCAATCCAACTGATGCGGTAATTCGCGAATCAACTTCTAATTATGAACAAAAAACAACTAAAATTACCAAAGGATTAAGTTATCTTGCCAAAGATAATGAAGTTACAGAAATTACTGAAGGGACTTTTAGGGAATTTAGATTATCGTCTGCATTAAAAATATCAGATGATAGTTCAAGAAATTCACTTATTTATAATCTGAGAAATTCATCATATATGACAATTTTAAGACCATTACTTAGAGATGAAAGTGGAAATTACACAGGTAAGTACTATTATGCTTCATGTTCAAGCGATTCATCTGCAACATTTGGTTATACCTATACAGAAAGAACTTTAACAGATTATGAAATAACAGATTCAACATTATCTAGAATAGAATATAGCAAAATTGATATAGATAAAACAGTTGATGTATTCAATAATTCTGTTGTTGAATTAGGAGACACAATCACATATACAATAAAAGTTACAAACAATAGTGATAGTACTTATAGTAGTTTTGATATAGTGGAGAATATCTCAGATTATGTAGATATAGTGGATAGCTCTAATGGAACTGTAAATGATGGCAAAATTACTTGGACAATATCAGGACTAGAAGCTGGAGAAACTAAAGAAATAAAATATAGTGTAAAAGTAAAAAATGATATAAATATTTTAGGAAAGCAAATAAATTCAACAGGAACAGTAGCAGGAATTCCGTCTGCAACAGTTAATAATATAATTTCAAGTAATTTAAATAGTGATGAAATAAAAGAAATTGTTGCTAATACTGAAGATACAATATCTTCAAGCTATACAGGAGAAGATTTTATTTCAGAAATATACAAAAATGCTCTAAATATGGATTTAAGTTTGGAAAATTTTGATATAACAAATTTAGTTATTTCAAGAGCTGGTATGCAATATTATCCAGATGGAAGTTCAAATAAACCAACAGTATATATAAATGAAGATGATGAATTCTATAATATGGTATTAAAGGATTATTGGGGAGCTTTATATACAAATAGTTCAGGAACAGTTTATTTAAAATGTTGGGAAAACACATCATCTAGAACACAAGGAAGAAGCCAAAGAGAAACAACTATTTATGAAGAAAATTTTCAAACAGGAGATGTATTAGTATATCAAAACACCCAAACAACAAGTGATAGTGTAACGTATGAAACAGAAGATGGAACATATTATTTAATATACATAAGTGATGAAGATGCAATAACTGTAAATGGTGCAAGTTATTCAGGATTTATTGGACTTGATGATAGTGGAAATATTAAAAATATAAGTACTGAATTTACAGATTTAAGAACACTATTAGGAAAAGACTATTATGTAGTATTAAGACCTACAATGGAATATGCAACTGAAAGAGAAAAACAAATAAGCAAAATAGAAGTAACAACATTACCAACGAAAACGAGTTATATTCAAAATTATGAGAATGTGGACTTAACAGGCGGAATAATAACAGTAACATATAATGATGAAACAACAGATACAATAAGTTTAACAAATGAAAATATAACAGTAACAGGGTTTGATAATAGTGAGATAGGAAAGATAACATTAACAGTAGAATATGAAGGA
>CAZWIF010000035.1:0-13769 GCA_964634355.1 uncultured Clostridium sp. | reverse complement strand
TTATATAAATTATAATTTGTAGGAATGTATTATGCACGAAAATGGTGATAATTATATTAATTTTATAAGCAAAGTTCAGAAAGCCTGCTGCTCACGGATTACCTGCAAAGTAATGTAATATATCTTTAACATTTTATCTTTCTTTCGCACATTACGGGACCTTCTGAATTTGCTGGAAAAATTAATATAATTATCCCAAATCGAATAAGACACGGAATTAAATCATCCCAACAAACAACAATTTGTCTAAGAAATGTATTGCAAATTTAAGTAAGATATTGTAAAATAATACAAAGAATTTGTTTATAATTATCAAAAGAAAAATTAATGTAAGACATTTTGTATTAAACTTTTTTAAAAAGAAAACTAAATATGACAAACATTTTATTATAAAAGTAGTATACTTTTAAAAAAGTTAAAGGTGGTTATTTGATATGTTTCAAAATATAGATGTAAAAAACGGGGGAGCTGCTATTAATACAGTGGAGAATAGTTATAACAAAGGAAAATTTGAGATTTTAAATTCTATAATTGGACAAACTTTTACTAGGCAAAATATAATTTTGTATTTAATTGTTTTTATGATGTCTATGGTTTCATGTGGAGATGGTATTGCACCATTTTCAATGGCTATTTTTGCTGCTGCTTGTGCTAATTCAATTCCAGTTATGTTTATATATATTATAACTATGGTTGGAACAGCAATTAAATTTGGCTCTATGGGTGTTTTAAATTACCTAATAATGTCATTGATATTTGTTGCAATGATTTTAATCTTTAAACCTTGGTATGAAGAGGAATACAAAAATGAGAGAAGAAAGCTTGGAAAGTATGTTTTTTTATCTACTTTAATAATTCAAATTGTGGAAATGCTTTTTGATGAAATTCTAATATATAATTTTTTATTAAGTATTGCAACGAGTATTACAACATACATTTTCTATAAGATATTTTCAGGTTCAATAGTGGTAATACAAGAGTGGGGGATAAAAGAAGCTTTTTCAATTGAAGAAATTATGGGAGCATGTGTTATGATATCAATTGCTATGCTTTCTATTAGTAATGTGAATCTTTTTGGATTAAATATTGGACAAGTAATAATGATTGTTATGATTTTAGTGTTAGGTTGGAAAAATGGAATAATGGTAGGAGCAACAGTAGGCATTACTATCGGAACTGTTGTTGGGATTATAGGAAATGCTGAACCGATGCTTATTGCGTCTTTTGCACTCTCAGGAATGATTGCGGGCATATTGAATAGATTTGGTAAATTTGGTGTTATAATAGGTTTTATGCTTGGAAATGCATTACTTACATACATATATAATGGAAACACAGTTGCTATCATATATTTTAAAGAGATACTAGTTGCTTCATTGGCACTGTTCTTAGTTCCAAAAGATATTAAAATTAATATTGATGATTTATTTGATAAATCTAAAGCATTACCTAATAGACCTGTATATAGACTAGAGGATAGTAAATATACTGCTTCTAAATTAAACAATGTTTCTGATGCAATTCAAGTAATGTCTGATACTTATAGAGAAGTTGATGATGATAAAAATCCAAAAGAAATATTTTTGAATGAATTAAGCAATAAATTAGAAGAAATGCAGGACAATATATTATATGAGGATATTTATGATTTTAACAATAGAATAGCTGAGGATATTTATAACGTATTAAGAGAAAAACAGAAAATAAATTACTTAGATTTACAAGAGGTTTTTAAAAGGCATAATACATATATAGTGACTTTAGATAATACCCAAGATTTAGAAGAAATCGAACAAGCTGCTCAAGACATTGTAAATATAATAAATGAATCTTATAGAATTAGTAATGTTACATATGTGTGGAGACAAAAAATAGGCGAAAATAAAAAAGCTATGTCCAATCAATTGGAGAATGTTTCAGAGGCAATATCTAACATTGCAAAAGAGATAACTAAAGAGGAAAATAAGTTTTATAAAGAAAAGGCAAAGATTAAATTATTAGCTGAAAAAAAGAATATGAGTATAGTTGATTTAAAGATAAGAAAACTTAATGAAAAATATATGGTTAATTTATACACTGATAAATGCAAAGAAGAATGCTATATTGAAGAAATAGAAGAAATATTATCTGAGGTATTAGATGATGAAATTGTATTGCAGAAAAAAGAATGTGCAATTGATGAGAATAATAATATATGTAAGCAAATATATTCTTCTAAAGATAAATATTTATTAAGAGTAGGAATTGCAAAGACTACAAAGGATAAGTCAGTTGTATCAGGGGATTCGTATATTAAAACAAAATTAGATGATGGAAAAACCTTGATTGCACTTAGTGATGGAATGGGTTCTGGACCAGAAGCAAGAAAGTCAAGTAAAGTCGCAATTAAAATGTTAGGAAGATTATTAAAAACGGGATTTGAAAGAGATGCATCAATTAAAATGATTAATAGCACAATGTGTTTAAATACAAAGGATGATATGTACTCAACACTAGATATAGCAATTTTTGATTTGTTTTCTGGAAATGTAGAGATTGTGAAAAATGGAGCATGTCCGACTTATGTAAAAAGTGGAAAAGAAGTACAATTGATTAAGTCTTTATCATTACCTGCTGGGATATTGAATAATATTGATTTAGTAACCTTTGATAGAGATTTAGATGACGGAAACATTATTGTAATGTGTACAGATGGAATTATAGATTCAAATACAGAGTATGAGAATAAGGAATTATGGGTCAGGGATATATTAGCAGAGATAGAAACAGAGGATGTGAAAAAAATTGCAGATATTATTTTACACGAAGCAATAGATTATAATTTAGGAAGACCAAAAGATGATATGACAATTGTTGTTATAAAAGTAATTAAAAAGTAAAATTTATAAAAGAGATTTAGGGTGAAAATTGGGATGTTTTTTTCAATTTTCACCCTAGTTAATGTAAACAAGCCATGAAATCCGCAAGACAAAAACTCCGTCCCTTTGTCTAAAATAATTTTATAATAGCATGAACAATATCTAAATTTTCACTTTTAATTGTCACAATATGTTGGTTATTTTGCTCATCATAAGAATAAAAAACCTTTATGGTATCATTGATTTTTATTTGCCTTTTATACACTATTTCAATATTATCAAATGAGGTATTACAAATGTTTCCAGGTAAAGCATCATAAGCATAATCTAGATAATATAAATTATTTACATGATGATTAGTATCAATATCACGTCTTTTTATGGTATATTCATATATAAACTTAGAGTTTGCAGGTTCTTGCTCTTTATCATTTACCTCTACATCAAAAACTGATTTATCATTTGCTCCATAGGCATGAGATATCTCAGGAGTTATTCTATCTATAGTGTGCTTTTCAGAATCGATTAATACCCATTTAGATGATGCAATTGCAACTAAATTATTATGACTATCATATACTTCAAAATCACGATTAGAAGCTATTTTACTGAAAGTACGTGCCCATGTTTTAACTAATAATTCTGAATTCCAAGAAGGTCTTGAAAAAATTTTAAGTTTCCAATTTAAAATCATCCAAGTTAAATGAGTTTGATTAATTTGATTTAATCCATATCCAACAAGTTCTGAATGAACCCCAGCAACTTCGCCAAGAATTCTCATTAAACCTTTTGTAGATAGTCTATTATTTTCATCAATATCAATAAATTGTATATTTGTTTTATATTCAAAAGTTCCCATTATTATTCCGATCCTTTCTAATTTAAAATCATATATTAATAATAACATAAATTAAAATTCTTAGCAAATTTTTTATATAATAGTAAAGTTAATACTTTCCTATTATATTATCTTTTGTTTACAAAACATTTCTTGACTTTTTTTTATTATATAATATATAATTGCTAATATATTATAATATTTTTTGGGGATGATTTATTTGATAAATAAAACAATAATGCAATATTTTGAATGGTATTTACCCGCTAACTGTACCTTATGGTATGAACTAAAAAAAGATGCTGAGCATTTGAAAAATATAGGAATAACGTCAGTATGGTTACCACCAGCATATAAAGCAGCTGGGGGAGTTAATGATGTGGGATATGGTGTTTATGACCTATATGATTTAGGAGAATTTAATCAAAAAGGAACAGTGCCAACTAAATATGGAACTAAAAATCAATATTTAGAGGCAATTGAAGAATTGCATAAATATAAATTAAAAGTTATAGCAGATGTTGTTTTTAACCAAAAGATGGGAGCGGATGGAACAGAGAAGGTTTTAGCAATAGAGGAAAAAATAAGCAATAGAAATGAAGATATAGATAAAGAAAAAGAAATTGAAGCATGGACTTTATTTAATTTTGAAGCAAGAAATAATATGTATTCAGATTTTAAGTGGAACTGGACACATTTTCATGGTACTGATTGGGATGAAAAGGAGAAAAAAGCTTCTGTTTATAGATTTTATGGAAAGCATTGGGATAAAGAGGTTGATAATGAAAATGGTAATTATGATTATTTAATGGGGGAAGATGTAGATTTAAATAATGTAGATGTAGTAGAAGAATTGAAGAAATGGGGAAAATGGTATTTGGAAACCACGAAAGTGGATGGATTTAGACTTGATGCATTAAAACATATAAGAGCTACTTTTTTTGATGATTGGTTAGAGGAAATAAAACAAGTATGCAGAGACAAAGAATTAATTGCCATTGGTGAATACTGGAAAAATGACGTAGAGGCATTGAAGGAATATATAAAAGATATAGGAAACCAAGCATGTTTATTTGATGTTCCATTGCATTATCATTTATATGAAGCATCTACGAATCCATCATATGATATGAGTAAAATATTTGATGGAACACTAGTAAAAGAAAAACCTGAAAAAGCAGTCACCTTTGTAGATAATCATGATACAGAAGTTGGACAGGCTTTGGAATCCACAATAATGTGCTGGTTTAAAGAAATGGCATATACAATAATTTTACTAAGAAAAGATGGAATACCATGTGTTTTCTATGGGGATTACTATGGAATAAAGGAAAATAAAGAAGGTGCTATGAGCGAGAAGTTAGACAAGCTATTATATGCAAGAAAAGAATTGGCTTATGGAGAACAAAGAGATTATCTTGATAATAATAATGTAATTGGTTGGGTATTAGAGGGAGAAGAAAGTCGTCCAAATTCAGGATTAGTTGTAATAATGTCCAATGCAGAAGAAGGTTGTAAAACCATGAATGTAGGAGCCAATCTCAAAAATTCAATTTTATATGATTTAACAGGAAATAGACAGGAGGAGATATATGTAGATAATGAGGGAAATGGAATTTTTTATTGTAACTCAGGGAGTGTGTCTATTTGGATAAAAAAATGATGTCCACAAATGTTTTTTATGGGACTTGCTACTTTTTAGTGTTTGTGGTATATTATATAATATTTATGATAGGAGGTTTTTTTGATGTGTGGAATTGTTGGATACATTGGAAAAAAGAGAGCAAATGAAGTTTTAATAAATGGTCTTTTAAAATTAGAATATAGAGGATATGATTCAGCAGGAATTGCAATAATAGAAAATAAAGATATAATTTGTATGAAGGATAGGGGAAGAGTAAATAATTTATACAATATAAAAGGAATAAATGATATAAAAGGAACGATTGGAATTGCACATACTAGATGGGCAACACATGGTGAACCATCAAAAATAAATGCTCATCCACACTTAGATAATTCTAATACTTTTGCGGTTGTACATAATGGAATAATTGAGAATTATAATGAGCTTAGAGAAGAATTAATTAACAAAGGATACAAATTTTTATCACAAACAGATACAGAGGTTATACCAAATTTGATTAATTATTATTTCAGAAAAGAAAAAAATTTATTAAAAGCAGTAAATATGGCATGTAAGGAATTAAAAGGAAGTTATGCAATTGAGGTTATTTCTAAAGATGACCCAGATAAAATAGTAGTTGCAAGAAAAGATAGCCCAATGGTTATAGGAATTGCTGGAGATGAGAAATATATAGCTTCCGATATTCCAGCAGTATTAGAATACACAAAAGACTTTTATCTATTATCTGACGGAGAATTTGTAGAAATGACTAGAGATAATATCAATTTCTATGATAAAGATTTAAATAAGGTAGATAAAAAGATTGAAAAGATTGAATGGGATGAAAGAGCAGGTTCAAAAGATGGTTATGAAGATTATATGATTAAAGAAATATTTGAACAGCCAAAAGCTATAAATGATACAATAAATGAAGGAATGAAGAGCAATGGAAAGTGTACATTCAATGAATTAAATTTTGATAAAAAAACCTTGAAAAATATAAACAGAATAAAATTAGTGGCATGTGGTACAGCAATGCATGCAGGATTAGTAGCAAAAACAGTATTTGAAAGAATTTTAGAAATTGATACAGAAGTGGAAGTTGCATCTGAGTTCAGATATAGAAATCCAAAGGTTGATGAAAAGACACTAGCCATATTTATAAGCCAATCTGGAGAAACAGCAGATACCATTGCAGCATTAAAACTTGCAAAATCCAAAGGCGCTATTACTTTGGCGATAACTAATGTTATAGGAAGTTCTATTACAAGAGAGGCCGAATATACGATTTATACTCATGCTGGACCTGAGATTGCAGTAGCATCTACAAAAGCATACACATGTCAAGTTGTATTGTTAGATTTATTAGCAATATATTTTGCAGAGATACTTGAGATTGATAACAAAGAAATTGAAGTAATGAAAAAGGAAATTATAGGGTTACCAGCAAAAGTAAAAGAGACCTTAAAAGTAGAGAATGAAATTAAAAAGCTTGCAAATGAAATTTATAATCATAAAGATGTATTCTATATAGGAAGAGGAATTGATTATCCTGTTACAAAAGAAGCATCTCTGAAGTTGAAGGAAATATCTTATATTCATTCAGATGCATATCAAGCAGGAGAGTTAAAGCATGGACCTATAGCACTTATTGAAAATGGGACAATAGTAATAGGGATTATCACAGATAATAATCTTATGGATAAAACTATTAGCAATTTACAAGAGGTGATTACAAGAGGAGCTAATGTAATAGTAATTACAAATCAGGATTTAAGTCAGTTTAGCTTTAAACACATTATTCATATTCCTGACACGTACAAATTACTTTCTCCAGTTTTATCTGTTATTCCAATGCAATTGCTTGCATATTATATTGCAAAGGTAAAGAAGTTAGATGTAGACAAACCAAGAAATTTGGCAAAATCAGTAACAGTTGAATAAAAAAAGAAAATATTTTATAAATTACTGTACTATGAGAATAAAATATGATATAGTTTAATAAATAAAATTGGCATTGGAGGTATCTAGATGGCAGGAAGAGCAAAAAGATATAATGATGAAAATAAATTAAATTATAAAAAGATATTTGCAGTTATAGTATTATTTATTGTAATAATAATGTTTGTGGTTGGAATTAAAAAGTTAGTTACAAATGGAATTAGTTCAAATGGTAAGATAGCTGTAACAAGTTACTTTTCAGTATATAGTGATGGAAAATGGGGAGTAATAAATTCAAATGGAGAGGTTGTAATAGAACCACAATATGATGAAATGCCAATAATACCCAATAGTTCACAAACTATATTTATATGTACGTATGATGTAGATTATAATGAAGGAACATATAAAACAAAGGTAGTAAACGAAAAGAATAATACTATTATAAGTGGTTATGATAATATTCAATTTATAGATAATGTTGATTCAAATGGAGAAATTTATTATGCAGATAATGCGTTAATAGTTGAGAAAGATGGAAAGTTTGGACTTATAGATTTGAAGGGCAATGAATTACTTAACATAGATTATGATGAAATTTCAGTATTAAATGGAGTTGATAATAGCTTAATAATAAAGAAAGATGATAAAGTTGGATTATGTGATTATGATGGAAACATAATTATAAATGTAGAGTATAAAGAAATTTTGGCAATAGGAAATGATTATAAGAATGGGTATATTGTCATTGATAATAGCGGACTTTATGGAATAATAGCTTTCAATAAGACTGTTATTTTTGAAAATATATATTTAGATATTAAACCTATATATTCATCTGACAAATATGTAGTAAAAATTGATGAAGGATACAGAATAGTAAATAAAAGTGGAGAAACTTTATTAGATAAAAGTTTTGAAGATGTAAAAGATGTAAGTGATGAAATTATTGTATATAAAGAAAATGGAAAATATGGAATTACTAATATATACTTAGAAGAAAAAGTTGCAGCTAGCTATGATGATTTAATCATAATGAATAATAGTTATTATATAGCACAAAAAGATGGAAAATATGGTGTGATAAATTCAGATAACGAAGTTCAAATCGATTTTCAATATATAGAAATAAAATACGAAACAACAGCTGGAATAGTTATTGCGGAAACATCTGATAAAAACTATGATATATATGATTCGACAATGTCACGAAAATTGACCGTGGATTCAATTGAAGTAAATGATGAATATATGGAAGTAATTATAGGAGGAACTCATAAATACTATAATTTTAAATTTGAAGAAAAAGACGCAAAATCAATATTTTCAACCAATACATTATTTTCAGATAAACAATCAGGGAAATATGGATTTGTAGATTCTAATGGAAAAGTTGTAGTTAAATATGAATATGATGAGGTTACAGAATTTAATAAGTATGGTTTTGCTGGAATTAAGAAGGATGGATTATGGGGTGTTATAAATACAAAAGGAGAAGTTATATTAGAACCAACATATAACTTAGATAAGAATACAAGCATAGATTTTATAGGAAGATGGCATAAAGGTATTGGTGCAGAATACTATACAGATATGAATTAGATTGATAGAGGTTAGAGATGAAAACATTTTGTGGAACTGATATTATTGAAATCGAAAGAATAAAACAGTCAATTGAAAATCTAGGAGATGCATTTGTAAACAAAATTTTCACACCAAATGAGATAAAATATTGCGAGAGCAAAAATAATGTAAAATATCAACATTACGCTGCAAGATTTGCCGCAAAAGAGGCAATATTCAAAGCAGTTTCTAAAGCTTTAGATGATAAATATAGCATAGGATGGCAAAATGCAGAAATAATGAATGATATAAATGGAAGACCAAGTGTAAAAATTTTGAATTTTAAAATAAAAGGACTAAAGAGGATTGATATAAGTCTTTCTCATTGCAAAAAATATGCAACAGCAATGGTAGTAGCTGAGATAGAAGATTAAAAAGTTATTTTTCTACAATTAGATTTGTGTCCAAAAAGGAGAGATAATAAAAATGGAGTTTTTCGATACTCATTCACATTATAATGATGATAAGTATAATGAAGATAGAGAAGAAATTATAAAAAAGATTTATGAAGAAGGAGTAACGAAGGCTGTTGTAATAGGATATGATATAGAAAAATCAAAGCTTGCAATTGATATAGCAAAAGAACATGAATTTATCTATGCTGCTGTTGGAATTCATCCATGTGATATAGGTAAAACAAAAGAAGAAATATTAGAACAAATTGCGAAAATAAAAGAAATGGCATCAGATAAAAAAGTAGTTGCAATAGGGGAGATTGGATTAGATTATTATTGGGAAAAAGAAAATATGGAATTGCAAAAATTTGCTTTTATTAAGCAGATTGAGTTGGCAAATGAATTAAAACTCCCAATTGTTATTCATTCAAGACATGCGGTAATGGATACAATAGAGATTTTAAAAAATAATAAACCACAGTTTTCTGGAATATTACACTGTTGTGTGTTAAATAAAGATTTGATACAGACTGGTTTAAATGCAGGATTATACATATCTTGTGCAGGACCAATAACATTTAAAAATACAAAAAACACAGACTTAATAAAAATGATACCTGATGATAGAATATTGATAGAAACCGATTGCCCATATTTAAGCCCAGAGCCTAATAGGGGAAAAAGAAATGACTCAAGAAATATAAAATTTACGGCACAGAAGATAGCCGAAATAAAAGAAAAAAGTCTAGAAGAAATAGCAAAAATTACATATCAAAATGGAATAAATGTATATAGAAGTTGAAAAAAATTACATAATATGGTAAAATATAAGAAGAGGATTATGAGAAAACAAATTAGCAAATATAGAAATATATAATGAAAAGGAGTGAGAAAAATGACAGAAGTATCAAATGCGTTTATAACAGTAATAATAATAGTAATAGCTGGAGTATTGATTTTTGTAGTTCCTATAATGTCAATAGCGGCAAGGAATGATATAACATCATCTCAAACTGTGCAATCAGCAATAACAAAGTTTGTAGACCATGTAGCAGAAACAGCAAAAGTAACTCAAGCTGATTATGACCAATTATTGGAAGAATTAGATTCGACAGGGAATGCATATGAAACAAATATAACAATATATTATCTTGACGAGAACCCTGCCAAGAAAACATCATCAAATGTATCTGATTCAATAAAAATAGGTGAAAATGTATACTATGTTAAATATACAACACAGATTGAAGAGGCGTTTGCAACTTCAGATGATGGAGTAATAAAACTAGAAGCAGGTGATTATATAGAAGCAAGTGCAGAAAATATAAATGAGACGTTTTATCAGACAATGATAAAATTCATATATGGTTTAACAGGAGCAGAGGAAGGGGCAATAAATGGCTCATATGCTAGACTAGTTGTAACATCTGCAGAAGGATATCAAGCAACATCAAATTAGAATTATATAAATAAAAAAATGAACTCTCGAGTTCATTTTTTTTATTTATTTATCTTGCTTTCTCATAGTAAATAAATATAAAAACCATTATCCTGTAACAAATTCCTAAGAAAATTAGAATTTGTATATTGATATTTTTTTTCGTGTATAATATAATAATTATAAATAATACGAGAAGGAGTTGTTATTTGATGAATCGAATGAAATTAATTAATAATAGGAAAAAAACTATAGGAATATGTGTGGCAATTATAGTGCTACTGATAATAGTAGTTGGCGTTGTAGTGGCTTTAAGGAATAGAGAACAGGAATTAAGAAATTATGAAATTGAGGAAATTGCTGAAATTGAATATCAATATTTTCTTTTACATGCAAATGGCAAATATGGTGTAATTGATACAAAAGGAAATATTTTAATTGATACAAAATATGATGAGATTATAATACCAAATCCAACAAAGGGTGTTTTTATTTGTTCAAATGAGGGAGATACAAAAAATACGATTTTGGATGAGAATGGTAAAGAAATATTTACTATCTATGATAATGTAGAAGCAATTGATTTAGAGGGGATTGTTACATCATTACCATATGAAAAAAATGTGTTAAAGTTTGAGGTAAATGGACAGTATGGATTAGTTGATTTTGAAGGAAATAGAATTATTAAAGCGATATATGATGATATAGGTGGATTAAAATATAAAGAGGGAGAGCTTATTGTAAAGCTTGATGATAAATATGGAGTAATAAATATAAATGGTACAAAATTGGTTGATATTAAATATGATGGCATAGAGGGAGATAAATATTATATAGATGGTGAAGGTTATACGAAATCAGGATATATAGTTTGTATGACAACAGATGAAGGTTACAGATATGGATATATATCAAATTCAGGAGAAGAAATTCTTGACATTGAATATAACCGTATAGATAGAATTACAGATATAGAAAGTAATGATATTTATTTTATTGCAAGTAATAATGGACAATATGGATTATTGAAAAATAAAGATGTGATTATAGATTTTAAATATCAGGGTTTAACCTATAACTCTACTAATAATTTATTAATAGTTAATAAAGGAACTAAGTATGGTGTATATACTTTGACTGGAGATGAAATTCTTCCAATAAATTATAAAACTGTGCAATTTAATGGCATATATATTTATGCAAAAACGGGAAGTGATATTAGTTATTTTACAACTGAAGGGAAAGAGGTTACAACAGGGTTTACTTCATTGATACCAGTTGGCAATGGAGATTATTATATTTCTATTGATGGTAATGGATTGTATGGAGTTGTTGATAAGGATTTAAATGTACTAATTGATAATAATTATGTATATGCTGAATATATGTTTGATGATTACTTCTCAGTATATAAAAATGAAAGTGGATTAGGAATAATCAATACAAATGGGGAGATGATTTTAGATTTCCAATATACAATAATTAATAAAATTTCTAATACAGAGCTGATAAAGACAGAGGATATGACAAATGGAGTAATAGAGATTTATTCGAGAGATTTGGAACAAATTGCTTGCTTAAGTGATGCAGAGCTAGATATAAAAGATACTTATATGAAATTATATAATGATGATACAACTATTTATATAGATATGGAAGGGCAAATCATTAATGAAAAGACAGCGTTAGAATCATCAACAGAAGCTCCAGATACAATTGGAGATTATATAAAAAGTTATTATGGGTATTCACAGGTATATTACGCTCTAGAGGATTAGAGATTAGAATGCAAAATGAAAGGAAAGAAGAATGTACGAGGAATTGGGAATAAGGGTTGAAACAGAAAAATTAATAAATGATATAGAAAAAGAAATAAAACCTATGCTAGAAGAAGTTGATAAAAATTCAGAATACAATAGTATGAGAGTATTAAGTGCTTTCCAAAAGTATAAAGTATCAGATGTACATTTTACATCAACAACAGGGTATGGATATGATGATATTGGAAGAGAATGTGTAGAAAACGTTTTTGCAGATGTGTTGAAAGCTGAAGATGCATTGGTCAGAACACAGATAGTTTCAGGTACTCATGCGTTGACAGTAGCTTTATTTGCATTTTTAAGACCAAATGATGTAATGTTAGCTATAACAGGAAAGCCATATGATACTTTAGATACTGTAATTGGCATTGAAGAAAATGCGAGTTCACTAAAATCTTTTGGAATAAAATATGAACAAATAGAGTTAGTAAATGATGATTTTAATACAAAAAAAATAATAGAAAGAGTATCACAGGGAAATGTAAAATTAGTACATATACAGCGCTCAAGAGGATATTCATTAAGAGATGCTATTTCAATTGAAAAATTAAAAGACATTATTTCGGAAATTAGAAAAGTGAATAATGAAGTAATTATAATGATAGATAATTGTTATTGTGAATTTGTAGAAACAGTTACACCATTAGAGGTTGGAGCAGACATCATAGTAGGTTCTCTAATAAAGAACTTAGGAGGTGGAATTGCTTCTAATGGAGGATATATTGCAGGAAAAAAAGAATTAGTTGAATTGGCTGGAGAAAGATTAACAAGTCCTGGACAAGGAAAAGAAGTTGGACCAACGAATGGAGCTAATAGAATGTTTTTACAAGGGATATATTTTGCACCAAGTGTTGTAGCAAGCAGTTTAAAAACTGCGATACTTGCTAGTGCAGTGCTGGAAAAAATAGGATATAAAGTATCACCAAAATATAATTCACATCGTTCAGATATTGTTCAAACAATAGAATTTGGAAATGCAGAGGATATGATTAAATACTGTAAAGGCATCCAATTTGGTTCAGCTATTAATTCATATTATGAACCTATACCATCTGATATGCCTGGATACGCAGATAAAATTATAATGGCAAGCGGAAGTTTTACACAAGGATCTTCGATAGAACTAAGTTGTGATGGACCAATAAGACCACCATTTGTTGCATTCATGCAAGGAGGACTTACATATGAATATGGTAAAATTGGTGTAATGAGAGCAATTCAAGAAATGA
>CAZWIF010000034.1:0-13800 GCA_964634355.1 uncultured Clostridium sp. | reverse complement strand
GAATAGTATTTATTGGATTAGGAATAGTAGTATTGGTAATACCAATGAGAAAAAGGAGCAAGTGAAACATATAAAAAGAATTTAGAGAATATACCAACAAAAAGTCATGATAGTATATAGAAACAAAGAAAACAAACAATTAAAGAAAGATTTTGATAAATGAAAAAAGAGGCTTATCTAGCCAAAATTTAGATAATGTAGCACTGTCGCATAGCTACATTATCTTTTTTAAACCTATTTTTCGCTTGGCATTTCGTTACAATTCACGGCATATAAAAATTGCTAAGAGAATTCTAATATAAATTATTAATCCATTTCGTTCTCCAAATTTGTCTCATTGAAATATGTTGCATATGTTAGAAAGATGTGATAAAATATTACTTTAAGAAATATAAAAGGAATGATAGTAAAAATGAAGGTTATCTTTGGAACAACAAATCAAGGAAAAATTGAGCAGGTAAAAGGTTTTTTAAATTATAAAAATATAGATATTGAGTTTATTTCTTTAAAAGACATAGGATTTAATGAGGATATTGTGGAGGACGGAGAAACTATTGAGGAGAATTCTTTAATTAAAGCAAAAGCTATAAGGAAATTCTGTGATAAACATAATATTAATGAAATAATTGTAACAGATGATGCTGGACTTTTTGTTGATGCTTTAGATGGAAGACCTGGTGTACATACTGCAAGATATGCAGGAGATCATGCACCACAAATTGAATGTATTAACAAATTGTTAACAGAATTAAAGGATGTACCAAATGATAAAAGAGGAGCAACTTTTGCATGTGTATTAACTGCGATATTAAAAGATGGAGAAGTAATAACTTGCAGAGGAGAAACAAGAGGTACAATTGTTAGGACACCAGGGACTATGGGAAAATTAACATATGGACCAGTTCTAAAACCAGATGGATTAGATAGGGTTATAAATGATTTAACAGAAGAGGAATTAGGATTAACACATAGAGATAAGGCATGGATGGAATTGATTGATAAGATGAACATAAAATATTAAAATGTAGGGTGTTGAAGTTGCACCGTTTCCATGAATAACAAAAATTTAAATATATGTATTTTATTAATAAATCAAGGAGGATAACAGTAATGGATAATAGACCAATTGGAATGTTTGATTCTGGAATAGGTGGAATTACGGTCTTAAAAGAAGTTAAAAAAATGCTTCCCAATGAGCAAATAATGTATTTAGGTGATAGCAAAAGATTTCCATATGGTTCAAAGTCAAAAGAAATGATAATTGAAATTTCAAGACAATGTATTAGATTTTTGATTTCTAAAAATGTAAAGCTAATTATAATTGCATGTGGAACGGCAACAAGCCAGAGTTTAGAAGTTCTAAAGAGAGAATTTGACATTCCTATAATAGGAATTATAGAACCAACCGTTAAATATATAAAAGATACTAGAAAAAAGGATAAAGAAAGAATAGGAGTAATTGCAACTTCTGGGACTATAAGAAGCAAAGCTTGGGAAAAAAAACTTAAGGAAAATATAGAAAAAGTCGAAGTAATTAACGAGGAAGCACCTCTTCTAGCAACAATGGCAGAGCAAGGTTGGATTAATAATAAAGTGGCAGAGTATACCATAAAAGAGTATATGAAGTGTTTTAAGAATATAGATAGATTGATATTAGGCTGTACACATTACCCTTTATTTGAAAAATTAATTAGAAAAGAATTGAAAAATAAAACAGAGATAATCAATACTGGAACTAAAGTGGCTGAATATGTAAAGCAATATGTAAACGAGAAAGGTATGCAAAATGATGATAATCCTGGAAATTATAATATATTTTTAACAGATATAGATAATAATTTTGGAGAAATAGCAGGAAATATATTAGAGGAAGAATTAAAGATAGAGAAAGTAGAAATATAAAACGGAAAGGAAAAAGAATGTTAATAAGTGAGAAAAATTTAAACCATTTTTTAAATATGGCTGGAAAAGATACCAAAAGACAAGCAAAAAAGATATTAGAAAGTGGAAAAATTGTAATAGAAAAATTTCAATTGGGGTGGAATTATGAATATGTTTATGTTTATGCAAGTGTTACAGAAGGAAAATCTCTAAGACAAGTAAATGTACATTTTAGCATTGATATATCAAATGCTGATATAGATTCATACCATTGTCAATGTAATTACTATTCTGCTCATATATGTCCTCATACTCTGGCTTGCATTTTGAAATTTTGCCAAGATGAAAGATATGAAGAGCAAACATTAGAGGCAATTAAAAGAAAAAAGAAAGAAGACGAACAAGAAAAGTTTCATAATTTTATGAGCAATTTTGAAGAGCCTATAGAAATAGATTCTGATAGGGAATACAATGATATAGATTATATTCCAAGCGGAACGGTAAAGATTATACCAGAACTAAAATATGATGGTTATCCATTAGGGTTAGTTTTAAATTTTAAAATTGGAGAAAAACAATTATATAAAATAAAAGATTTAACTCGATTTTATGATGCATATATAAATAGAGAAAATTTATATTATGGAAGTAAGTTAAGTTTTGTACATTGTGAAGAAGCCTTTTCATCTAAGGCTAAGGCGTTCTTAAATTTTATACTAAAGTATGCAGAAACCATTCAATATGCTAACAACATATTAAAAGGAAATAGATATTATTATTCAAAAGGACAGCTGTCAAAATCAGGAATTGAATTAGTTGGAAGTGCAGCTGATGATTTTTTTGAAATTTTTAATGCCGAAGAAGAATATGCCATAGAATATAATAAAGAAAAAATAAGTTTTAAATTGACAAATAAAAAGCCTGATATTAAATTTAGAATTGAGAAAGTGGATGAAGATGAGTATAAGTTATCCGCAAATTTTTCACAACTGTTAATAGTAAAGGGAATAAAATATGTATACATACTTAAGGATAACCTAATATATAAATTAGACAGATACAAGAATTCAAATTTAATAAAGATGATTGAATTATATAATAAATCAGACGTGAAAGAATATAATTTTAATAGAAAATATTTATTGGAATTTATTAATAAGGTGTTACCAAAGGTTAAAGAGATTGTAGATATTAATGAAATGCCAGAAGAGGAGAAAGAACTATATATACCTAAAAAATTAGGAGTAAAGATTTTATTAGATATGGATTCCGAAGATAACATAGTATTAAGTCCAAAATTTTGTTATGGTGCAATAGAGTTTAATCCATTAGATGAAGATAATTTACCATCTATACCTAGAGATTTATATGAAGAAGATGAAGTTATAAGAAGAATTAAACAAGACGGTTTTTATGACTTTAAAGAAGATAAGGCATTTATTATGCATGATGATGAAAGGATATATAATTTTTTAGTTAATTCATTAAATGAATATATGGAAAAATTTGAAGTCCTTGTAACAGATAACTTTAAGAAAAATGAAATTAGACAACCTAGAATAACTTCATTAGGGGTAAGAATACAAAATGATTTATTAAATGTAGATTTATCTAGTATGGAATTTGATAAACAAGAACTAAAAGAAATATTAAATAAATATAAGATGAAGAAAAAATATCATCGATTAAAAGATGGCAGTTTCTTAAGTTTGGAAAATAATAAAGATCTTGAATTTTTAAATGATTTAACTGAAGGAATGTCTATTGATTTAAAATCGATGATGGACGGAAGTATAAGGTTACCTGTAAATAGAAGTTTGTATTTAAATAAACTATTAAATAAATTACCCGATGTACAAATATCAGAGGATGAAACTTTTGAAAAAATCGTAAAGGATAATACTAGAGTAGAAAACATAGAAATACCAAATGAGCAAAAAAATATCTTAAGAGCATATCAACAGACAGGTTATAGATGGCTAAAGGTACTTGACAAATACAGGCTTGGTGGGATTTTGGCTGATGATATGGGCCTTGGAAAAACATTACAAGTTATAACAATATTACAGGATGAAAAAAATAATGCAAAAGAACATAGACCTTCATTGGTTGTATGTCCAAGCTCTTTAAGCTTAAACTGGAAGAATGAGGTAGAAAAGTTTAGCGATGGAATTACAACTTTAGTCATAAGTGGTACTGCTGAGGAGAGAAGAAAACAAATTAAAAGTTCTAATAAATATGATTTAGTTATAACATCATATGATTTATTAAAGAGAGATTTAGATGTATATTTGGAAAATGATATAAAATTTAGATATCAAATAGCAGATGAAGCACAATACATAAAAAACAGTAATACACAAAATGCAAGGTCTTTAAAAGAAATATCAGCAGAAACCAAATACGCACTTACAGGAACTCCTATTGAAAATTCATTATCTGAACTTTGGTCAATTTTTGATTATATTATGCCTGGCTATCTATTTAGCTATAATAAATTTAAAAGGGACTATGAAACAAAAATTGTAAAAGATCATGAAGAAAAACAATTGGAAAGATTAAAATTGATGATTGAACCTTTTATTTTAAGAAGAACTAAAAAACAAGTGTTGACAGAACTTCCTGAAAAGACAGTAAGTGTTATAAAAAATGAAATGAATGAAGAACAACAAAAAATATATCTAACATACCTTGCACAGACTAAGAAAGAAGTTGCCAAAGTGGTTGGTTTAAATGGAATTAAAAAATCCCAAATTCAAATTTTGGCTTTACTTACTAGGTTAAGACAAATTTGCTGCCATCCGAGCTTATTTTTAGAAAATTATAAAGGAGAAAGCAGTAAATTAAACCAATGCATGGAATTAATTAAAGAAGCAATCTCAGGAGGACATAAGATTTTATTATTTTCTACATATACTGAAATGTTTAAATTGATTGAAAAAGAACTAGAAGAAGAAAAAATAAAATATTTTAAATTAACAGGACAAACAAAGACTGACCAAAGGGTAGATATGGTGGAGGAATTCAATAAAAATGATGATATAAAAATATTTTTAATTTCTTTGAAGGCAGGAGGAACAGGTCTTAATTTAATTGGTGCAGATATTGTAATTCACTATGACCCGTGGTGGAATTTATCTGCCGAAAATCAAGCAACAGATAGAGCTTATCGAATAGGTCAAAGAAGTAATGTGCAAGTTTATAAATTAATAACAAAAAACTCAATTGAAGAAAAGATAAATAATCTACAACAGAAGAAAGCCACTTTAATTGATGATGTGTTAGATACCCAAGCAACATTTATAAATAAGTTAACAGAAGAGGAAATAATGGATTTGTTTAAATAACTAATAATTGTAATATTTTAAGAGTTACAATTCACAGCTATTTTTATTAAGATAAGGGAATTCTAATATAATTATTAAGTAATGAGTTCGACCCCCGTGTATTTATTCACAGTATGTCCTTAGAGTGTGTATCTATAATAGGAATATTCGGTATCTTAAACGCCTTAGAGAACGAATGGATTTAATAATTCATATTAGAATTCACACAGCAATCATCATATGCTGTGAATCGTAACTTTTAAGAAAATATTAAGATAATATTTTCTTAAAATACTTTATCTTTTGTTTTTTTTGTAATATAATATAAAATATTTACACCTTAAGATATAAGGATACTAATTTTGGTATCTTAGAAAGGATGGAATAGATATGAGCGGAAAAAGAACGAATAAAAAAGAAAAGTCAAATAAAGATAAAAAGAAAAAAAGTCATAAAAAATTAAAAAAGGTCATCCTTACTATATTTTTGATATTACTAGTATTAGGAGTAATATGTGCAGGAATATTGTTTGGAGTACTTTTTGGACTTATTAAAGGAGAATGGTCATTATCTGAGGAAGATTTGCAAATAGCATATGCAAACTCAACTATTGTAGATTTGGACGGAAATGTTATTAGTACATTAAATGGTGATGAAAATAGAATTATTATCAGCATGGAGGATATGTCAGACTATTTACCACAAGCTTTTATCTCAATAGAGGATGAAAGATTTGAAACACATTATGGAGTTGACTTGAAGAGAACTCTAGGTGCAACATTAACCTTCTTAACCAATAATGGGAGTTCATCTTATGGGGGAAGTACAATAACTCAACAATGTATAAAAAACCTAACTGGAGAAGATGATAGCACAGGAATAAACGGAGTATTAAGAAAAGTTAAGGAAATGGCAAGAGCAATTCAATTAGAGCAAATATGGTCAAAAGACCAAATAATGGAATTATATTTAAACCTAATTCCACTAGGCGGTGGAGGTAAAAATATTTGTGGAGTAGAGATGGCTTCAATATACTATTTTAATAAATCAGCAAAAGACCTTACTGTAGTTGAGGCAGCATATTTGGCAGGAATAACAAATGCCCCTAATACATATAATCCATTTGGGGATTATCCATATGGAGAAAATGAAGATAAAACTGAGAAGATTAATAAAAGAGTAACAGATGTATTATATAAAATGAATCAATTGGGAAGACTAAGCAATGAAGAATATCAAGCAGCATTAGCAGAAATAGATACAGGACTTAAATTTGAACAAGGAAATACATCAACAAATACAAACCAAACATATCATACAGAAGCAGCAATAAATCAAATAACAAATGAGCTTATGGAAAAATATAATTGGACAGAAAAGGAAGCAAAGATTCATATATATGGTGGAGGATATACAATTTATACAACACAGGATACAGACTTACAAGAAACAGTTGAGGAAGCTTATACTAATAAGGATTGGATAACTTATGCTACATATAAATCAAAAGACGCAGAAGGAAACACTACTTCAACAAAAGAACAAATTCAATCTGCAATGGTAATAATTGATCATTCTACAGGATATGTTGTGGCAGGTGCGGGTGCACTTGGAGAAAAGACAGTTTGGGGAACTAACAGAATGACAGAAACAGGTCATCAACCAGGATCATCAATAAAACCAATAGCAGTTATTGGACCATCATTACAGGAGGGAATAATTACTGCAGCATCAGTTTTCGAAGATACACCAGTATCTTATGGAAGTTGGTCGCCTAAAAATGATTCATCAGGATATAGAGGATTAATGAATATAAGATGGATATTAAGAGTGTCTAGAAATATTCCAGAAGTAAAAATAATGAACGAACTAACAGTTAGTAAATCTATAGAGTACTTAGAATCATTGGGAGTCACTTCTTTATCTGGACAGGAAGGACTATCTTTAGCGCTTGGAGGAGCTTCAAATGGAATTAGTCCACTTGAGATGGCAGGAGCATATGCTACAATTGCAAATAATGGAGTTTATATAGAGCCAACATTTTATACAAAAGTAGAAGATTCTTCTGGAAATGTGATATTAGAAAAAGAGCAAGAAACACACAGAGTATTTTCTGAACAAAACGCATGGATTTTACAATCATTGCTTACAGAACCAACAGGAACAGGATTAACGGGAAGCAGTGGAGCAACAGCAACTGGTGCAGCACTTAAAGGATATCAAACTTGTGGAAAAACAGGAACTACAAATGATAGTACTTTTACATGGTTCTGCGGATTTACTCCATATTATACAGCAACAATGTACTTTGGATATGACCATCAGGGAATTGGTAAAGCTCCAGGAAGTGGTACAGTTGCAAGAAGATGGGCTTCTATTATGAAAATAGCTCATCAAGGTTTAACCTCAGCATCATTTGAACAACCAAGCGGAATTACAACGGCAAAAGTATGTTCAAAATCAGGTCTTCTAGCAACAAGTTTATGTAGTGAAGCTGGATGTGCTTATACTGAATATTTTGTATCTGGTACAGTGCCTAAGGACTATTGCGATACTCATATTACAGCTGAGGTATGTGAGGATTCTGGATTATTAGCTACTGAGGATTGTCCTAATACTGTAACTAAAGTATTCATATCAAGAGAAAGTAGAGATTCAGGTTGGGAAAGTGCAGATGATGCAGGATTAGTAATACCAACAGAATATTGTGATCATGCAAGTTTAGAACATGAAACTCCTTCAGAAACTGATCCATCAACTGACCCTACGTCTCCAGGTACTACTACTCCCCCTGCTGCTCCATCAGACGGAGAAGAAGGGGATGGCAGTGGAGATACAGGAAGTACTGGTGGAGATGGAAACTCGGATGATGATGGTGGAGGAGATGTCGAGATACCTGAAAACAATACAGGAGAATAAAGGAGAGATTGATGGAATTAAGAATATATAATACTTTAACAAGAGAAAAAGAAAGATTTGAATCATTAGATAAAAAAGAAGTTAGAATATACTCATGTGGTCCTACAGTTTATAGTTACGCACATATAGGAAATTTTAGAGCATATATTTTTATGGATACTTTAAGAAGAGTATTGAAATATAATGGATATAAATTAAAACATGCAATGAATATTACAGATGTAGGACATCTTGAGTCAGATGCAGATGAAGGTGAAGACAAAATGGTGAAAGCAGCAAGGAAGGAAAATAAAGACCCATATGAGATTGCAGAATTTTATACAGAAGCTTTCTTTAAAGACTTTGATATATTAAATATAGATAGACCAGAGATTATATGTAAAGCAACGGATAATATTAACGAAATGTTGCAATTCGTAAAAGAGATTATTGCAAATGGTTATGCCTATGAAACAAGTAGAGGGATATATTTTGACATATCTAAATTGGATAGATATCCAGTTTTATCAACAAGAAAAATAGATGAACAAATTGCAGGAGCGAGAGTTGCTGTGGATGAAGAAAAGAAAAATCCAGAGGATTTTGCACTTTGGATAAAAGCCCCAGAAAATCATATAATGAAATGGGAAAGCCCATGGGGATTATCTTATCCAGGATGGCATATAGAATGTTCAGCAATGAGTAGAAAATATCTAGGAGATGAATTTGATATTCATACAGGTGGAGTTGACCATATTCCTACACATCATGAAAATGAGATAGCGCAGTCTAAAGGAGCAAATGGAAAGATTCCTGCAAAGTATTGGATGCACTGTAACTATCTCCAAGTTGATGGTGGAAAAATGTCAAAAAGTTTAGGCAATGTTTATACAATATCTACTTTAAAAGAAAAAGGAATTAATCCTTTGGCATTTAAATTATTCTGCTTTTCTTCTCATTATAGAAATAAAATTAATTTTACGTTTGAAGGAATTGAGGCCTCAAATAAGGCATATTTAAGATTAAAAGAGGGATACAACAAACATAAAGAGGGCACGGAAGTAATAGAGGATAAGTTGATAGAAGAATTTAAAAACAAATTTGAAGATGCAATAAATGATGATTTAAATATGCCAATGGCAATGGGAATTGTATGGGATGTTATCAAATATCCTGCTAAGTCGAAACAATTTGCGGAATTACTAAAAAAATTTGATGAAGTTTTGGGTTTAAAAATAGATGAAATTGAAAAGAATAGTAATGATTTGCCTGAAAAAGTAGAGAATCTAATTGAGCAAAGAAAAAAAGCAAGATTGTCTAAGGATTGGAAATTAGCAGATGACTTAAGAGATAAAATAAAAGATATGGGATATATTGTGAAAGATACGAAAAATGGGATGGAAGTAGAAAAAGTGTAGTAGTAACTTGGGAAGGATTGATGAAAACAATGGAAGAAACAAATACAAAAAGTATAAATTTTTTTAGTAGGGTATATAAAGCAATTACTAATTTTGATTTTTATAGTAATTTTGCAGAGGAGCCATTATCAAAAGCAATTACTTATTTAACGACATTAGTACTGATTGTGTCAATAGTTATTACAGCTGTTTATATAATAGCATTTCATTCAGAATTGACGAATGGAATCGAATACTTAAATGAAAATGTGGAGAATATGAGTTTTGTTGATTCAACATTAAGCTATAACAATGATGAGTATACTATTTATGACGGAGAAGAAAACACTATTCCAATAGTAGTAGTAGATACAAGTGATAATCCAGATTTAGACACATATAAAGAAAAAGTAAGCCTATATGATTTTGGATTTATAGTATTGAAAGATAGATTACTAGTATATATGGCATCTGACACAGACGAAGGATTCCAAGAGGTTGCATATGCAGGATATGATATTGAAGACATGGATAAAGAGGAAATACTTGATTTACTTGGGAGTACTAATATTTATGCATATATAGCTGTTGCAATGTTTATAACTGAATTTGTACAATATTTTATATATATACTTATAAATGCTGTTGTTTTAGCAGTTATAGGACAAATTCTTGCTCTTATACTACATTTAAAAATTAAATTTAGTGGTGCATATAAAATGGGAATATATGCTCTTACACTCCCAACGCTATTAGAATTATTATATATTATAATTAATTCGACTACAGGATTTGTAGTGCCATATTTTAATTGGATGTATACAACAATATCCTATATATACATTTGTGTTGCAATTTTAATGATTAAAACAGATTTTATTAATACTCAAAGAGAGTTAATGAGAATAAAGATAGAGGAACAAAAGAATAAAGAAGAGAATAATGAAGAACAAAATCAAGAAGATACAGATGTTGAAGATGAGACTAAAGAGGATGATAATGAGACTAAAGAGGACAAGTTAAAAGAGCAGACTGACGGATAGTAAAAGAATTAATGCTTAGTATGAGAAGGAGAGGAATGTAAGTTTGAAAAATAATTATTCGAAATTCTTTTCCAAACTGATTTGTGCCTTTAGAAAGGAATGAAATTAATAATGAAAAAAGAACAGCAACCAAGAAAAGAAAAAAATAATAACAAGAAGCTTCTTATTGGATTATTTGCAATATTAGTAATTGCATTAATAGTACTTGTAACACTACTATTATTTTATTCAAAGGAAAAAAACAAAGAAAATCTAGCATATACAGAGTTATTAGCACATATAGAAAATGATAATGTTGAAGAGATAGAAATGACAGTAGGTTCAACAACATTAACAGTAAAATTGAGAGATAGAGAAAATGAAGAAGATACTGAAAAAGTAATAATACCTAATACTCAAGCTTTTGTAGAATATATTCATGAAAAGAAGGCAGAAGGAAAAGAAATTAAGTTGATAGAAAATCCAACAAGTGCAATAACAACTATTGCCAGTCAAGCTTGGTCAATAATACCAACCATATTAATGATAGCCTTATTTGTAATGATTTTTCAAATGCAAGGATTTGGAGACAAAGGTGTTGTTTATGATGGCGAAGAGAATAAAAGTAATGTCAAATTTGAGGATGTTGCAGGACTAGAAGAAGAAAAAAATGAATTAGTAGAAGTTGTAGATTTCTTAAAAAATCCTAAAAAGTTCAAAGATATGGGTGCTAAAATTCCAAGAGGTATTCTACTTTGTGGAAAACCAGGAACTGGGAAGACTTTGATTGCAAAGGCAGTAGCAGGAGAGGCTGGAGTTCCATTTATTGCAATGAGTGGTTCTGAATTCATAGAAATGTTTGCGGGACTTGGAGCTTCACGTGTAAGAAAGTTATTCAGCAAGGCTAAAAAACTTTCTCCATGTATTATATTTATAGACGAGATTGACGCCATTGGTTCAAGAAGAACAGGTGGAAGCGGAGCTGAATCTGAAAATAACCAAACATTAAATCAATTATTAGTAGAGATGGATGGTTTTGAAACTGATAATGCAGTGATAGTATTAGCGGCAACAAATAGGCCAGAAATGTTGGACAAGGCTCTATTAAGACCAGGAAGATTTGATAGACAAATAACAATAGCTCCACCTGATATTAGAGGCAGAGAAGATATTTTAAAAATTCACGCTAAAGATAAAAAACTTGGTGATGATATAGATTTAAAAGATATTGCAGATGACACAGCAGGATTTACAGGTGCAGAATTAAGTAATATATTAAATGAAGCAGCAATAATAGCGACAGTAAAGAATCATGAAGCAATACAGAGAGATGACTTAGAAGAAGCTATAAAGAAGGTAACAGTAGGTTTACAAAAAACAAGTAGGTTAATGTCTGATAAGGATAAAAAATTAACAGCATATCATGAGGCAGGACATGCAATAGTTAGCAAATTTTTACCAACAGTTACAGATGTAAAAGAGATATCTATTATACCAAGAGGAGTAGCTGGAGGATATACAATGTATAAATCTGATGAAGATAAATATTTTATTTCAAAAACAGAGATGGAGGAAAAACTAATATCTCTTTTAGGTGGACGAGCAGCTGAAAGATTGATATTGAATGATATATCAACAGGTGCAAGTAATGATATCGAAGTAGCAACAAAAATTGCAAGAAATATGATAACAGTTTATGGTATGAGTGATACACTTGGTCCAATATCATTAGTAGTAGATAATCCAGAGGAATTAAGATTATTTGGTCATAATATTGAGGACGAAATTGGTGCAGAGATAAAAATTATAATAGATACAGCATATGTTAGAGCACAACAAATTTTAACAGCTAATATTGACAAATTACATCAGGTAGCACAAATTTTATTACAAAAGGAAACAATAACACAAAAAGAATTTGAGGAAGTATTTAAAGAATAAAAATAGAAAAGGGGAAAAAATATTTATGGAAAAATGTCTATTATTAGGAAATGGAGCAAGAGAAGCTGTATTAGCTGAAAAAATATCAGAAGGATTTGAGTTGCTTTGTATAATGCCATATGAAAATCCAACAATTTCAGAATTCTCACAGAAATCAAATGGAAAGATTTTAATAGGAGACCCATTCGATAAAGATTTAGTAAAGAAATTTATACAAGAAGAGGAGATTACAAATTGTGTAATAAGTAGTGATAATTTATTAAGAGATGGATTAATAGATTTGGCAAAGGAACTTGGATTAAAAACGTTTGGACCAACTTCTTTAGGCTCAAAGATAGAATGGAGTAAAACATATGCCTTAAATATTGTACAAGAAATTGCACCGGAGATGGTTATTAAAAATTTTGAGGTAAAGAGCAAAGAAGAATTAAAAAAGATAATAGATGAAAACTATAAAGATGATAATTTTGTTATAAAACCAGAAGGATTAACAGGAGGAAAAGGAGTTAAAGTCGGAGGAGTACATTTTAAAGGAAAAGAAGAAGGATATAATTATGCTTTATCATGTTTAGAAAATAGCGGTGTAGTTATAGTTCAAGACAAGGTCGAAGGAAGAGAATTTACAGTAACAGGATTAACAGATGGCAAAAATATGGTTATAACTCCTACCACTTTTGACTATCCATACAGATTTGATGAAGATAAAGGACCGGGAACTGGTGGAATGGGATGCTTGAGTTTTGAAAATGGATTACTACCATTCCTAGATAAAGAAGACATTGATAAATGTGCTGAATTAATGAAAAATGTAATTAGATATATTAATAAAGATAAGATAGAATTTACAGGACCTATATATGGGGGATTTTTCAAGTGTGATAATGGAATAAAATTTATTGAATTTAATGCAAGATTTGGGGATCCAGAGGCAATGAATATATTAAACACATTAAAGACACCATTTAAAGAAGTGTTTGAAAATATTCAAAAACAAAATTTAACAAGTGAAAATTGCAGATTTGATAAAAAGGCAATATGTACAGTTTATATGGTAAGTCCAAATTATGCAATATCTTCAAGCAAAGAACCTTGTAGATACATATTAAATGAAAAGAAAATTAATGAAAAAGGTGCAAAAGTATATTTCGCAAGTTCAAGAAGACTTGAGGGAGACTCTTATGAATCAGTAGGGAATTCAAGATTGGTAGCAATACTTGCAGAAGAAGAAAACATAGAAAAAGCAAAACAAAAAGTATATTCAGCAATTGAAGGAAATGTAGACAGTATATTAAATTACAGAAAAGACATAGGAACGATATATGTTCATTAAGATGT
>CAZWIF010000033.1:6895-13964 GCA_964634355.1 uncultured Clostridium sp. | reverse complement strand
AAATTATAATTTGTTGGGATGATTTCAATTAAATAAATAATACAAAATTAGATTCCTATATTCCTTAATTTATATTCCAATCCTGTATTTCGTTTTTTGCTGTTTGCATTTTGTATCATGAATTGAATCACTCTATCACTACTAATTATTATCAATAGTTTTTTTGCTCTTGTTATTGCTGTGTATAATAGATTTCTTGTTAATAGCATTGGTGAACTTTGGGCAATTGGCATTACAACCACATCAAATTCACTACCTTGTGATTTGTGAACTGTTATAGCATAAGCATGTTCCAATTGTTCTAAGTCACTATATTCATACCAAGCCTCTTTATCATCATCAAATTTCACCTTTATTGCACCATCAGAAGAATCTATATCTATTATTCTTCCTAATTCTCCATTAAATACTCCTGTACCATTCTCCTTTTCTCTATTCCAAATAATATCATAATTGTTCTTTACTTGCATTACTTTATCTCCAACCCTATAAATGGTTTGTCCAACTATCTTTTCTAGTTTTCCTACCTTTTTAGGATTTAGCATTTTTTGTAATTCTTGATTCAATTCTTTTGTGCCTAGGCTTCCTTTTTTGGTAGGAGTTATTACTTGTATATTTTTATAAAATTCATAATTTCCATAATCCTTTAATCTATCTTTGCATAATGATAAGACATTAGCCACAATTCTATCAGTGTTTAACTCATTTATAAAAAAGAAATCATTGTTAAGCTCTTCTATTTCATCTTTTCTTACAAAATTCTTACCATTATTAACCCTATGTGCATTTTGTACTATTTTACTTTTTGCTGCCTGTCTAAAGATTTTATCTAAATGTACTGTAGCAATTGTTTCCGATTTTATAATATCCTTCAACACACTTCCTGGTCCTACTGATGGTAATTGGTCGACATCTCCAACAAGTATCAATTTTGTTCCTTGATAAATTGCTTTTACTAAATAGTTCATTAAAAATAAATCCACCATAGACATCTCATCAACAATGACAATATCTCCATCTATCATTTTGACATTTAAATCCACATCTATGTATTGAGATTCATCTCCTGTTTTTCCAATCTCTAATAATCTATGCAATGTTTTGGCGTCTTCTCCTGTCATCTCCGTCATTCTCTTTGCTGCTCTACCAGTTGGTGCACATAAAACTACTTTTTTCCCTCTGTCTTTATATAAATCTATTATACTTTTAATAATTGTAGTTTTACCTGTTCCTGGTCCCCCAGTCACTACACAAACATTATTCTCATTCACAGCTTTCAAAGCTTCTCTTTGTTTTTCTGATAACTCTATATTTTCCTCTTTTTCTATTCTTTTCAACTCAGAATCGAAATGTGTTATTTTTTTTATATTCTTTGAAGTGTCTATAATCATCAACCTAGTAGCAATATTATTTTCTGCCTTATAGAATGGAATTAAATATACCCATTCTTCTTCATCTCTTTTTTCAATAGCAATTTCTTCCGTTACCTTTAAATTTATAATTTCATCTTCAATCGTTTCTCTAGGAACTCCTAGAAGACTTTTTACGTATTCAATTAAGTTTTCTTTTAATGTGCAACAATGTCCATTATAACTTACTAAATTCAAACTATATTTTATTCCACTCTTTACTCTTGAATCATCTTGAATATCTATTCCAATATCCATAGCCATTTTATCTATTTGCTTAAAATCAATTCCTCTTACTTTATCTACTAATATATATGGATTTTTCTTTATTTCATTTATAGCATCTGCACCTAAATCTTTATATATTTTTTTAGCATTACTTGCAGAAATGCCAAATTGCTGTAGAAAGCTAACAATATTCCATAATTCCCAATTTTCATTAAAACTCTCTCCCATTTTTATTGCCTTTTCAAAAGTGATTCCTGAAATAGAGGAAAGTGCCGCTGGATTGGTTTTAAAAATACTTATTGTATCTTCTCCAAAAGACTTTATAATCTTTTTAGCTGTCGCTGGACCTATTCCCTTTATGCTTCCTGAAGAAAGATATATTTCCAAAGCCTCCATAGTTTTTGGTTCCGTCTTTTCAAAGGACTCGACCTTAAATTGCTCTCCATACTCCTGATGAGTAACAAATCTTCCAGCAACTTTTAATGTGTCTCCTGGATTTACAAATGGAAGATACCCAACAATAGTAGTTTCATCATCTTCTGTATCAAAAACTGCTATCGTATAACTATTTAATTCATTCTGATATATAATATCAATAACTTGTCCTTCCAGTTCTTCCATTTTCTTCTCCTTTTTCTCTCATATTCTACTATATTGATTTAAAAAAAGCAAGGGCATCGTTATCATCACCCTTGCAATGGTTCAAAATTTAAATTTATCGTTTTTTACTCTAATTCAAAATCACCAGTATATAATCTATAATACACTCCCTTTTGTGCAATTAAATCCTCATGGTCTCCTCTTTCTATTATTCTTCCATGGTCCAATACAATTATTGCCTTTGAATTTCTTACAGTTGAAAGTCTATGTGCTATTACAAATACAGTCCTTCCATCCATTAATTTATCCATTCCGTCCTGAATTATCTTTTCAGTCCTTGTATCGATACTTGATGTTGCTTCATCTAGTATCATAACAGGTGGATTGTTTAGTGCCGCTCTTGCTATTGATATTAATTGTTTTTGACCTTGTGAAAGTCTTCCTCCGTTTCCATCAATCATCGTATTATATCCTTGAGGTAAATTCATAATAAAATTATGCGCATTTGCAAGTTTTGCCGCTTCGTACACTTTTTCATCAGTGGCATTTACATTTCCATATTTTATATTATCTTTTATTGTACCTGTAAATAAATTAACATCTTGCAAAACCATTCCTAACGATTTTCTTAAATCACTCTTTTTAATTTTATTTATATTAATTCCGTCATATCTAATCTTTCCATCCTCAATATCATAGAAACGATTTAGTAAATTTGTAATAGTTGTTTTGCCTGCACCAGTTGCTCCAACGAAAGCAATTTTTTGTCCTGGTTTAGCATAAAGACTAATATCATGTAAGATTGTTGCACCTTCGTCATAGGCAAAATCCACATTTGTCAATTCGATATGTCCTTTTAGTTCCACATATTCTATTCTACCATCATGATGAGGATGTTTCCATGCCCATATTCCTGTATAATGATTTGTTTCTTTTAATTCCCCATCTTGTTTTTCAGCATAAACTAAAGTTACATATCCTTCATCATATTCTGGCTCTTCATCCATTAATTCAAAAATCCTCTTTCCTCCTGCTAATGCCATGACAATTGAGTTAATTTGTTGCGATAATTGTGTTATTGGAATTGAGAAATTTTTACTCAAGTTTAAAAACGAAGCTATTGCACCTATTGTAAGTCCACCAATTCCATTAATAGCTAATAATCCTCCTACAACTCCTATTAGAACAAATTGAATATTTCCCAAATTTGCTAAAGCAGGCATAAGAATATTAGAGTATTTATTTGCAAGTGTGGTATCATTACATAATTCTTCATTTATTTTTCTAAAATTCTCTATTGCTTCTTCCTCATGAGAAAATACTTTTATTACTTTTTGACCATTAATCATTTCTTCTATATATCCATTTGCTTTCGCAATTGAAGCTTGTTGTTTTATAAAATATCTACTACTCTTACCCCCAATATTTTTAGTAACCTTTAACATTACTAATAAGATACATAACACTAATATTGTAAGATAAAAACTCGTATACAACATTGCAAAAAAAGTAGCAGCTATTGTTATTGTTAGATTAACAATCTGTGGCAATCCTCTTGAAATTAATTCTCTCAATGTATCTATATCATTTGTATAATAGCTCATCACATCACCATGCGTATGAGTGTCAAAATATCTAATAGGTAACTTTTGCATCACTTCAAACATCTCATCCCTAATATCCTTTAATGTTCCTTGTGATATTTTTGACATTATTAGATTATAGAAATAAGTTGATAGTATTCCTACTAAATAAATACATCCCATTATTGAAAGGGCTTTAAATAGTGTTGTAAACACCGGATTTTCTTCCAAAAGCATTGGTGTTATATAATCATCTATCAATTTTTCTATGAATAGAGAGCTTGCTACACTTGTTAAAGAACTTAATATAACTAAAATCATTACTATTGCAAATTGTAATTTGTATTTTTTTAATACATAACTTAAAAGTCTACTTAATGTTTTTTTATCTATTTGTTTCTTCATTTGTAGCACCTCCCTTAACTTGTGAATAATAGACCTCTTGATATATTGCATTTGTCTTTAGTAATTCCTCGTGTGTTCCTATACCATTTATTTCACCATTGTCTAAAACTATTATTTTGTCACTATCCTCTATAGAAGATACTCTTTGAGCTATGATAATCTTTGTAGTATTTGGTATTTCTTCTGCAAAAGCTTTTCTTATTAGGCTATCTGTCTTTGTATCTACGGCCGATGTAGAATCATCCAAAATTAATATCTTTGGCTTCTTTAAAAGTGCTCTAGCAATACAAAGTCTTTGCTTTTGTCCTCCCGATACATTTGTTCCACCCTGCTCAATATAAGTGTTATATTTATCAGGGAAACCATTTATAAACTCATCAGCTTGAGCTTGTTTACAAGCCCTTACAATTTCTTCATCTGTTGCATCTTTATTGCCCCATCTTAAATTTTCTTTTATGGTACCAGAAAATAATTCATTCTTTTGAAGTACCATAGATACTTCATCTCTAAGTGTTTTAATGTCATATTCTTTTACATTAATTCCTCCAACTTTTAATACACCTTGTGTTACATCATATAGTCTAGGAATTAATTGTACTAATGTAGATTTTGCACTACCTGTTCCACCTATTATTCCTATTGTCTGTCCCGCATCTATCTTCAAATTTATATTTTTTAAGCATATCTTCTTCTTATCTTTTACATAACTAAAGCTTACATTCTTAAACTCTATTGAACCATCTCTTACCTTCATTAGTGGATTTTTTGGATTATCCAAATCAGGTATCTCATCTAAAATCTCTACTATTCTTCTTCCTGACTCCAAAGCCATCGTTACCATAACAAAAATCATAGATACTAACATTAAACTTGATAATATTTGCATTGCATAGGAAATTAAACTTGTTAACTCTCCTGTTGTTAATGTTCCTCCAACAATAAAATTTGCACCAAACCAAGAAATTAATGTAATACATGTATATATTGTAAGTTGCATTAAAGGATTATTTAGTGCAAGTATCATCTCTGCTTTTGAGAAATCCTTATAAATTGACTCTGATACACTTTTAAATTTATCAATCTCAGCATCTTCTTTTACAAATGATTTTACTACTCTAACTCCTTTAACATTTTCCTGCACCACATTATTTAGTTTATCATATGTATTAAAAACCCTTTCAAATATTGGATGAGCTATTTTAGCTATTAGTATTAATAAGCAGCCTAAGATAGGTGACGCTATCAGAAATATTAGTGCTATTTTTGCATTTATAAAAAATGACATAAGCAATGCAAAAATAATTGTAATTGGTGCTCTAACTGCTCCTTTAATGATCATCATAAATGCTTGCTGTACATTTGTTACATCTGTTGTAAGTCTTGTTACAATACTTGATGTACTAAACTTATCAATATTAAAAAATGAATATTTCTGCACTTTTTCATACATATCTTGTCTTAAATTTTTTGCAAATCCTGCAGAAGCAATGGCTGCATTTTTCCCAGATTGAACTCCAAAAAGCAAAGATAAAAATGCTGCAAGTAAAAGCTCTACACCAATTGTTAAAATCACTCTTGTGTCACCATTGTTAATACCTAAATCTATTAATCTTGCAAGTAAAAATGGTATTAATATTTCCATTGATACCTCTAATAACATGCAAATTGGTGTTAATATAGTTGCCTTCTTATATTCTCTTATTGATTTGATTAGTTTTTTTATCATACACTTACCTCCTTGTATAATTATCTTTTGAACAAAAGCCACATAAAAAATAAGCCCATAATTTTGTTATATCTGGACTTACGTTTTCTTACTGCACGATATGATTATTATAACATACTTCTATTCTTTTGTATACTTTTTTATATTTCTATTAGTCTTTTGAATTTATCATTATTAAAATACCTTTGTCAAACTCAATTGTTGCTTGATTTCCAATAATTTCATTACTTATTCCTAGACTTGTTCCTATTTCTAATACTCCATTTTTTAGTTCATATTTAAATCCTTTTAAATTAATATTTTCTACACGTTCGGTTAATGGTATTAAAGAAATATATTTTTTGTTTATATCTCTCTTATTCAAAAGAGTCGTCTTGTTTATTAATTGGTACTGTATCAAAATCTCCAACAATATGATTTGGTGTTATATTGACTTCATTTAATATTTTCAGCCCATTATCTACTGCTATTATTGTGTCAAAATTTGTTTCATTTATTGTTTTTATTAAGAATTCGTTATTTATTTTTCCTCCTGTTACAATTAATGCCTTCATATATATCTCCTTCTTGTATGGCATAGTCCGCACCTACAATAATGTTATTATATACACACTTTTTATATCTTGTCAAATTTAATGAGGCACGGTGCGACATTAACCCCCTACCAATAGAATATTTAATAAAATGTCTCTGTTTCTAACCTCTAATTTCTAAATTAATAGGAGTACGGTTATCCCATACTCCTATTAATTTATATTAAACTCTTGATTCTACAAGAATTTTTATTCCTGTTCTGTCCTCTCCTTCTACTTCTACCTCTGCAAATGCTGGTACACATACCAAATCCACTCCTGATGGTGCTACAAATCCTCTCGCTATGGCCACTGCCTTTATTGCCTGATTTAGTGCTCCTGCACCTATAGCCTGCATTTCTGCTCTGCTATTTTCCTTTACCAACCCAGCAATCGCTCCCGCCACTGAATTTGGATTTGATTTTGATGAGATTTTTAAAACTTCCATTTGTTTGTGCCTCCTTTAATTTAATTTTTATTTCGATTTTAAAATCGTGGAAAATTTGTGAAACAAATTTTACTCGATTAATATATAGGAGATTTCTT
>CAZWIF010000033.1:0-6795 GCA_964634355.1 uncultured Clostridium sp. | reverse complement strand
ATATTATCGTGGAAAATTTGTGAAACAAATTTTACTCGATTAATATATAGGAGATTTCTTTTCCCATATTATCGTGGAAAATTTGTGAAACAAATTTTACTCGATTAATATATAGGAGATCAAGTTTCCTATATAAGAACAATTATATTTATAATATATTTTTCTCTCCAAGTCTATAGTCTTTTGGAAATTTATGGAAGTTTTCATTTTCATTTTTCTTGTATTTTCGTCATTTTTTTACAAATATAATCTTGTAATTTTCTCAACATGACAGTCTTCGTCATTTATATCAAAAATACAGCCATTAAAAATACATTCGCCTGTTGCCATTTTATATTTTTCAGGGAGGGTTGTTACAAACCTCTTCAGTGATGCATCTATATCCATTCCTATCACAGAATTCTTTGGTCCTGTCATTCCAATATCTGTTATATAAGCGGTTCCATTTGGCAAAATTCTATCATCTGCTGTTTGTACATGTGTGTGTGTACCATATACAGCTGTTGCAAGTCCATCTAAGTAATTTCCCATTGCAATCTTTTCTGCAGAAGCTTCTGCATGAAAATCTACTATTACAATATTAGCTTCCCTCTTTAATTCTTCAATCAATCTTTTTCCAATTACAAATGGATTTTCTGTTAAAATTCCCATTTCAGTTCTTCCCATTAAATTAACAACTGCAATATTTTTATCCTTACATTTACAAACAACATATCCTTTACCTGGCACTCCTTCCGGATAATTAGCAGGTCTTATTAATTGCGGATGATTAATGAAATTAAATATATCTTTTTTTGCCCATGTGTGATTTCCCATCGTAACAACATTTGTACCCATGGATAAAATCTCATTAAAATTTTTTAGAGTGATTCCCATTCCTTCTGCTACATTTTCTCCATTAACAATTATAAAATCTATTTTTTCTTCCTTCTTCAATTTTTCTACAACTTCTTTAGCTTTTTTTAAACCAATTTCACCTATCAAATCTCCTACTGATAAAATTCTCATCCTTTACATCAATTCCTTTCTACTGAACAAAGGGATATTGCATTTATCCATTTTTTATTTTTAATTTATTATATAACAAAAAAAATAAAAAAGAAAGGTTTAAACCTTTCTTTTTTATTTTGCATATTCTATTGCCCTTGATTCTCTAATAACATTGACCTTTATTTGTCCTGGATATTCCATTTCGTTTTCTACACGTTTAGCAATTTCTCTAGCCATCAGAGTCATTTCAGCTTCTGAGACTTTTTCTGGTTTTACTATTATTCTTACCTCACGTCCAGCTTGGATTGCATAAGATTTATCTACACCATCAAAAGAATCTGCAATTTCTTCAAGTTTTTCAAGTCTCTTTATGTATGCTTCTAGAGTCTCACGTCTTGCACCAGGTCTTGATGCTGAAATTGCATCAGCGGCTTGTACAAGAACGGCTTCCAATGTTCTAGGCTCAACATCTCCATGATGAGCATGCACAGCATTTATAATCAATTCATTTTCTTTGAATTTTTTAAGTACATCTACACCAATTTCAACATGTGTTCCTTCCATATCATGATCCAAAGCCTTTCCAATATCATGTAATAAACCTGCCCTAGCTGCACGTTTTGCATCTAGTCCTAATTCCTCTGCCATAATTCTAGCAAGATTTGATACTTCAATAGAATGATTTAAAACATTTTGACCGTAACTTGTTCTAAATTTTAATTTACCAATAAGTTTTATCAATTCTGGATTCAATCCAATAACGCCAGTTTCAAGAGTTGCTCTTTCTCCTTCTGACTTAATTGTAGCTGCAACTTCTTCTTTTGCCTTTTCAACTGTTTCTTCAATTTTTGCAGGATGAATTCTACCATCTTCAATCAATTTCTCTAAAGCAATTTTAGCCACTTCTCTTCTTAATGGGTCAAATCCTGAAATAACAACTGCCTCTGGAGTATCATCTATAATTAAATCAATTCCGGTTAATGTCTCTAAAGCTTTAATATTTCGTCCTTCACGACCTATGATTCTTCCCTTCATATCATCATTTGGAAGAGCTACAATAGATACTGTGGTTTCAGCAGTATGGTCTGCTGCACATTTTTGGACTGTATATGTCAATATCTCCTTTGCTTTCTGATTAGCTTCTTCTTTAATCTGATTATCCATTTCTTTAAGTAAATTTGCTTTTTCAACAGTTAATTGCTTTTCAAGTTCAGTCAATAGCATTGACTTTGCATTTTCTTCGGATAATTTAGAAATTCTTTCAAGTTCAGCCATTTTCTTTTCTTCTAATTCTTGTAATCCTTGTTTTTGTCTTTCATTCTCTTTAATTCTCTTTTCTAATTCTTTTTCTTTGTGTTCAAAATTCTCTGTTCTTTTTTCAATATTTTCTTCTCTTTTAGTAATTCTAGCTTCTTTTGCATTTAAATCGCCTGTTCTTTGTCTAACCTCTTTGTCTAATTCCTCTTTAGCACGAATAACTTCTTCTTTAGCTTTAAAAATTTCTTCTTTTTTTATGTTTTCCGCTTCTTTCTTTGCTAAATCTATTATTCTGTTTGCTTCTTTTTCTGCTCCTGATATTTTAGATTCTGCTATTCTTTTTCTAATAAATATTCCTACTGGAATAAAAATTATTGCAGAGATTATAAAAGTGGCGATTATGGTAATTGTTTCCATTTTCATTCCTCTTTCCTATTAAATTTTCAATGTTCAGATAATATATATAACTAATATCTCTTTAGAATATATTTTAACTTACTATACTATTTTATATTTAATCTGCCTAACTGTCAAGCTTTTTTGCTAATTTTATAAACCTTTTAATTTTTTTTATATTTTCTATTGAATTTATTTGTATTTTGATATATTATATAATAAATTTAATATATTTTTTACTAAGGAGGAAGTAAAATCATGCCAAGAATTAAAAAGCAAACTGAAAAAGACGATTTTATAAATAACAAGAATGAAGCCTCTACTAAGAAAAAAAGTTCTGACACTTCTAAATCAGAAACATCAACTAATAAGTTAAAAAAAGTAGCCACGTCCGAGACTAAAACATCGAAGACAAAAGAAGTTGATAAAAAGAAAGTAGCAACTAAAAAAGCTTCTGATAAAACACCAAAAAAGACTGAGAGTAAAAAATCCACTACAAAAGTATCAAAGACAAAGAAGCCTGAAAAAAAATCATCTACTAGAAGTACAACTAAGAGGACAAAGGTAACACCTGTTAAATCTCTACTTGCAAAATCAAGAGAGTCTAAAAAACTTAAAAAAGATAAATCAGCTACTGCTGTAGAATATTATGATTTACCTTATAGGTATAATCAAACAACAGTAAGAATTTTAGCTCAGACTCCAACAATTTTATTTGTATATTGGGATATTTCTGATATAGACAGAAAGAATTTTATAAATAAATATGGTCACAACTTTTTTTATAAAACAAAACCTATTTTACTTATTCATAACAAAACTAAAAATTATTCATTTGAAGTTGAGATTAATGATTTTGCTAATAGTTGGTATCTTCGTATGCAAGAGCCTAACTGTGAATATGAAATAGAACTTGGTAGACGTAGTATCGAAGATTCTTCTAACTATATTTATGTTTCATCATCTAATAGACTTTCTTCGCCTAATGACCACGTATTATTTGAAGAATCAGATTTTAGACATGTAAAATTTAAAAATATTAAAACTGGTCATATTACAGAAAAAGATTTTGGCAGTCTTCGTTTATTAACTAATGTAGGAGAAATTTACAATAAAAAACATAAAGTTTATTATTTTTATAACAAACTTTATAAAAATGAAGTTCTGGAAAGTAATAGAATGTTTTCAAATCCATCTTCAGGTAATCCAACATCTGGAATGTTTTAAATTAGAAATTAGAGATTAGAAATTTGTAGGGGCACGGTGCACCGTGCCCCTTTAAAACAGAATTTTAAAAATTAATATATATAAAGGAGAATTATTTATGACTAATAATGAAAAAGGATATATATGTTTTATATTACACGCACATTTACCATTCGTACATCATCCAGAAAGTGAAGATTATCTAGAAGAGCAATGGTTATATGAAGCAATTTCTGAATCTTATATACCTTTACTTAGAAATTTCAAAAAATTAGAGAACGAGCATGTTGATTTTAGAATAACAATGTCATTGACCCCTCCTCTATTATCTATGCTTGATAATAAGTTATTACAAAAACGCTATATTAAATATTTGAAGCAACATATAGAACTTTCAAAAAAAGAACTTGTTCGCAATAAAGATAATGAAAAAGTATGTAGGCTAGCTCAATATTACCTTGATAGATATTCTGATGACTTACATATATTCAAAGATGTATATAATTGTAATATAATTGAAGGTTTTAAACATTTCCAAGATGTTGGATTGCTGGAAATCATTACATGTGGTGCTACTCATGGTTATTTTCCTCTTCTTTGCGTAAATGAGAAAACAGTTCGTGCACAAATAGCAGTTGGTGTTCAAACATATGAAAGATATTTTGGAAGAAAGCCAAGAGGTATCTGGCTTCCAGAATGTGGATATGTTCCAGAAGCAGACAAATATCTTAGAGAATTTGGAATTCAATATATTATAACCGAAACTCATGGAATTTTATATGCTAACCCTACTCCTGTTTATGGTACATTTGCACCAATAGTTTCTCCTGATGGCATAGTCGCTTTTGGTAGAGATATTGAATCTTCTAGACAGGTTTGGAGTTCTATTAATGGTTACCCTGGCGATCCTAACTATCGTGAATTTTATAGAGATATTGGTTATGATGCACCTTATGATTATATAAAACCATACATAGCCTCTAATGGTGCTAGAGTTAATACTCAAATTAAATATTATAGAATTACAGGAAAAACAGAAAACAAAGATTATTATAATCCTCAATGGGCTATGGATTCTGTAGAAAAACAAGCAGGACATTTCTTTGATTGTAGACAAAAACAAATAAGTTATCTATATTCATTAATGGATGGCCGTAAACCAATAATAGTATGTCCTTACGATGCTGAACTATACGGTCACTGGTGGTATGAAGGTCCAGATTGGTTATATATATTATTTAAGAAAATTTATTATGACCAATGTGATTATAGGCTAATTACTCCAAGTGAATATATAGACCTATATCCTGATATTCAAGAATGTACACCTTGTAGGTCAAGTTGGGGTGCTAATGGTTATAGTGAAGTTTGGTTAAATCCTTTAAATGACTACGTTCAAAGACATTATCATGTAGCTGGAGATAGAATGGTGGAACTTGCTAACTTATATCCTAATGAACCAAAAACAAGTTTAAGACGAAAGGCATTAAATCAATGTGCTAGAGAATTATTACTCGCACAAAGTAGTGATTGGAGCTTTATCATTACAAATCAAACAATGGTAGATTATGCACATAAAAGAATAAAAGATCATATCGGTAGATTTACAAAATTATATGAGCAAATAAAAAATGATAATATAGATGAAGAGTTTTTAAAAGATATTATGGAAAAAGATAAAATTTTCCCTGATATTGATTATATGATTTATAAGTAGGAGCTAATGTCGCACCGTGCCCAAGAAAAAACAGAAATTAAATATTAAAAAGTGTTGTTTATTGTAGGGCAGACCTTGTGTCTGCCCTTTGAAAGTGAACTATATAATCTTTTTTTAATTTTATATTTTCCTTCTTATTTATTTTTCCTCCAATAGCCAATCCAAAGCATTTATCTTCTTAATACCATCAAAATCGGTATCCAAATCATCATCCAAAGTTAAAATATATTTAGGATAATTATCATTGATTTTCTTTAATGGGCTTAATTCTCTATCTAAGATCTTATTGTCTCCATCACTTTCTCCTCTAGTTGTTAATGCAACTTGATAATAAATAGTATTTTCTGGCTTTTTTGCTACAAAATCAACTTCTAATTCATCATATTTTCCTATATATACTTCATATCCACGCCTTAATAACTCAAGATATATAACATTTTCTAATATATGTCCCATATCCCTTGCAGAGCTTTGCCCCAACATATAATATCTAAGACCAATATCTACTGCATAGTATTTCTCTTGAGTCTTCAAAAATTCTTTTCCCTTTATATCATATCTATTAGCTTTAAATATTAGATAACTATCAATTAATGCTTCAACATAATTTGATATTGTATTATATGATGAATTTCTATCTATCCCTTCTATATTGTCACTTATACTTTTCATACTTGTTCTATTTCCTATGTTATCATACAAGTATTTTGTAACTCTTTCCAAGACATTTTTATCTGTTATCCCTTTTCTTTGCATTACATCTTTAAATAAAACTGTGTTATAGATTCCATCTAAAAACATATTAATATTATCTGGATTTGCTTTGTATAATTCAACCGCTTGTGGAAATGAACTATATCTTAAATAATCCCTAAACTTTCTTGATAAATCAGTTTTATCTTCAAAGCATGACATATATTCTTTAAATGATAACGGAAACATTTTTATTTCTATATATCTACCAGTTAATAAAGTTGCTAATTCTGATGATAAAAGCCAAGCATTTGAACCAGTTATATACAAATCTACATCTTTATTTATAAATAGGCTATCGACTGTTTTTTCAAATTCAACTACATTTTGTATTTCATCTAAAAATACATATGTCTTTTTTCCCTTTACTAATCTTTCTTTTATATATTCATATAATTTTTTTCTATCTTGTAATTCTTCATAATCTGCATCTTCAAAGTTTATAAATATTATTTGATTATCTTCTACACCATTTT
>CAZWIF010000032.1:0-13994 GCA_964634355.1 uncultured Clostridium sp. | reverse complement strand
AAACAAATGCAATTCTTTGGTGCTAGAGCAAATGTTGCAAAAGCATTGTTATATACTATTAATGGTGGTAGAGATGAATTATCTGGAAAACAAGTTACCCCAGAGTTCTCTCCTATTACTTCTGAATATCTTGACTATGATGAGGTTATTCGTAAATATGATATTATGCTAGACTATGTTGCAAAAATCTATATAAAAGCCTTAAATTGTATTCATTATATGCATGATAAATACTCTTATGAAGCATTAGAAATGGCTTTACACGATAAAGAAATTTTAAGAACCATGGCATGTGGTATTTCAGGCTTTTCGGTTGTTGTTGACTCACTTTCAGCTATAAAATATGCTAAAGTAAAAGTTATAAGAGATGAAACTGGTCTTGCAACAGACTACAAAGTTGAAGGAGATTTTCCTAAATTTGGTAATGATGATGACAGAGCTGATGAGATTGGTGTTACATTTATTAAAACTTTTTTAGGAAAATTACGTAAATATAAAACTTATAAAAATGCAAAAACTACATTGTCAGTTCTTACTATTACCTCTAATGTTGTATATGGAAAAAATACAGGAAGTACTCCTGATGGTAGACCTTATGGGGCTCCATTTGGACCGGGTGCTAACCCATTACATGGAAGAGACGTTAATGGTGCTCTTGCTGTAATGAATAGTGTTGCAAAACTTCCTTATGATTATTCTGAAGATGGAATATCTTATACTTTCTCTATTACTCCAGGAACACTTGGACACGACTCAGAAACACAAGTTAATAATTTAGTTAGCATGTTAGATGGTTTCTTTTCTCAAAGTGGACATCATATCAATGTTAATGTTTTTGACAGGGCACTTTTAGTGGATGCTATGGAACATCCTGAAAAATATCCACAACTTACAATCAGAGTTTCTGGATATGCTGTTAATTTCACAAAATTAACTCGTGAACAACAATTAGATGTAATTAATAGAACAATTCATGAAAAAATTTAAGTACAAACATGGAAAGAAGGAATATAATAAATTATGGGAACGGAATTATTACGAGTTCACTCTTTTGAATCATTTGGAACAGTTGACGGCCCAGGAATCAGATATATTATATTTTTACAAGGTTGTTTTCTTTGTTGCAAATATTGCCAAAATCGTGATACATGGGACTTTAATAAAGGTGAACTAATATCAATAGATAATATGGTAAATAGAATTTTAAAATATAAGCATTATATATGTCCTTCTGGCGGTGTTACTGTTTCTGGTGGAGAACCATTAGTTCAAGCAAAAAATCTAACTAATCTTTTTAAAAAACTAAAAACTTATGGAATTCATACAGCAATTGATACTTCTGGAATGATTGATTTAACAGATGATATTAAAGAATTACTAAAATATACTGATTTAGTAATATTGGACATCAAACACATTAATACTAAAAAAAGCAAGGAACTTGTTGGTTTTGGAAATGAAAAAGAATTGAGCTTTGCTCAATATTTAAGCGATAATAATATTAATATTTGGATAAGACAAGTACTCATCCCTGGTATCACTGATGATAAAACTGATTTAATTAAGCTGAAAGAATTTTTAAATTCATTAAAAACTCTACAGAAATTTGAGTTTTTACCATATCATACAATGGGCAAATATAAATGGGATGATTTAGGAATTTCTTATGAATTAGAAAATGTTCGCGAAGCAACTTCGGCAGATGTGAAAAAAGCAATGGATATTATGGAAGGATTAGATTGAATCTAATCCTCCTTTTAACTGATATACATTAGTATATCCCATTTTATTTAAAATTGTTAAAGCTTTTGCACTTCTTCCTCCCATTTTGCAATATACTATAATTGTTTGTCCATGGTTCGGAATTAAAAGGCTTACTTTATTTTTTAGTTCTCCAAGAGGCAGGTTTAATGCTCCTAATAAATGTCCTTCACTGAATTCTTGAGTACTTCTTACGTCTAGTAATATTATACTGTTATTTTCTTTAATCATTTTTAGTAGTGTCTCATAATCTATTTCATTTGTATTTCCACCTCTTGTAAAACCACTTCTTACTATTCTTAGTATTTGTTTTATCATTTTTGTCAACCTCTTATATAATCAGTATTATTATATAATATGTAGACAATTAAGATTATGTTAATATAATGAATTATTCATTCTTATTACTACTCTGTTCTCAATGCTTCTACTGGATCTTTTTTAGCTGCAAATTTTGCTGGTATTAGTCCTGCAATTACAGTTAACAGCATACTAATTATAATTAGTGCAACACCAGCTACAAAAGGTACAGAAGCTGTTACTCCTGCAATTCCTGAAACTGCCTTAATAATCATATTAATTGGTATACATAGTAAAACTGTAATTCCAATTCCTAAAGCTCCCGCTACTACTCCAACGATAAATGTCTCTGCATTAAATACACGAGATATATCTTTCTTAGAAGCTCCTATTGCTCTTAAAATTCCAATTTCCTTTGTTCTTTCAAGAACTGAAATGTAAGTTATAATTCCTATCATTATTGAAGAAACAACAAGTGAAATTGATACAAATGCTATTAATACATAACTTATTACATTAATAATGGTTGAAACAGATGCCATCATAATTCCAACAATATCTGTATAGGTTATAACATTTTCTTCATTTTCCTCGTCTCTTTGTTTTTGGTTATAGTCTTCAATTGCATCAGCTATTATATCTTTTGCATCAAAATCCTTAGGATATATATTTATACCTGTTGGTACATCTAAATCCACAGCTCCTAGTGTCGTTAAATTATCCTCATATGTCACACCTGCATTTATCGCATAACTTTGCATTAATGTTGCAAGTTCTTCTTGTGATAAACTTGCTAAATATTTTTGTTGCTCAGCAGTCAAAGACATATAATCAAAAGTAGTATCTGAAGAACTTTCTTGAAATTCCAATCCTGTAAACACATTTATATCTGGATTTTCTTTTTGTTCTTTTACAATCTCTGTTTCATTGATTGCATTTGCTAAATAAGTTATTAAATCACTTCTATATGCAATCATTCCTGATACTTCATCTGAAGATATACTAGCTTCATTTCTTCGTATGATACCTACTACATTCAAATCCTCAGCATCAGCAATTACTTTTTTCATATAATCATCATCTGAAGATTTATCTATCCATATTCCATTTTCTTTCGCATAATAATCTGTATTAAGCAATAACTTGAAGCTTATATTCAAAATTTCATCAAAATTATATTCATATATATCGCTCTCTTCAACTTCTTCACCATTTATGATTTTTTTCATCATATCTTCTAGCTCATCTTGATTCAATAGTCCTAATGAATATAATGTATAATCACTTATCTTATTATTTTCTCCTACAATTAATAAAACTTCATTATATGCTGTTGGCCAACTTCCCGCTATTAAATCATACTGTGTCTGAAGTAAAGATTCGTTATCCAACATTTCTGTCCATACATCCGTACTTGTATAACTTGATAGTAAAGAACTCGTATCAGAAGAACCGAATGCACTGTTAAGTCCTAATTTTTCCATTACAGTACTTGGGTTTACCTGAACAATTCCATCTTCTGTGTCTTCTTTATATACATTAAGTTGTAAATTATAATTATATTGTATAGCAGTTGCATTTTCATTTATTACAGTATCTTCCTCTTCCAAATATCTTTTAAATTCCTCTAAGTTGTTACTTTGGACTTTTGAAGAAACTGTACTCATCATATCGGTCATAATATTTTGAGAATATACCTTATTTTCATCATATTCTGTATTCTCATCATCCTCATCTATACCCATCATAGATGATAACATACTAGAAATATCTATTGTAGATTCTTGAATAGTTATAGGATATGAAGACAAAGTATCCTCTTCTACAGTGTTAATATAATTTTGCACACCATTTGATAATGCTAAAATCAAAGCAATACCTATAATACCTATACTTCCTGCAAAAGCAGTTAACAAAGTTCTTCCTTTTTTGGTCATTAAATTATTCAAACTTAATGCTAATGCTGTAAGAAAGCTCATTGAAGTCTTGCCATTTTTAGCAGTCAATTTTCCTTCATCCTTACCATCATATGGATTAGAATCATCTGTTACTAATCCGTCTAGTACCTTTACAATTCTTGAAGAATATTTCTCTGCCAAGTCAGGATTGTGTGTTACCATTATTATCAATTTATCTTTAGATATCTTTTTCAGGATTTCCATAACTTGAACACTTGTAGCGGTATCCAATGCTCCTGTTGGTTCATCAGCAAGAATTATATCTGGGTTATTTACTAACGCCCTTGCAATTGCAACTCTTTGCATTTGACCACCTGATAACTCATTTGGTCTCTTATTTATTTGTTCTTTTAGTCCAACTTCTTCCAATGCCTTTATTGCTCTCTTTTTTCTTTCACCTTTAGATACTCCTGATAAGGTAAGTGCCAACTCAACATTTGACAATACACTTTGATGAGGTATTAAATTATAATTTTGAAACACAAATCCAATTGAATAATTTCTATATGCGTCCCAATCTTTATCCTTAAACTCTTTAGTAGATTTACCATTTATTATTAAATCTCCACTTGTATATCTGTCTAGACCTCCTACTATATTTAGAAGAGTGGTCTTACCACATCCACTTGGTCCTAAAACAGATACAAACTCTGACTTTCTAAACTTTATATCAATACCCTTTAATGCTTCAACACCAGATGAATAAAGTTTCGTAATATTCTTTAGTTCTAGCATTTTGCCTTCCTTCTTTCCTTAACATTATTTCCCCTTATTGTTTTTGTGATTATATTTCAATATAATCTTCCTGTCAAGAATGTTGTTAAATTTTATTTCAATTTAATATTTAAATGTTACAATTTACGGCTATTTTTATTATGATAAGGGAATTCTAATATAATTATTAAGTAATGAGTTCGACCCCCGTGTATTTATTCACAGTATGTCCTTAGAGTGTGTATCTATAATAGGAATATTCCGTATCTTAAACGCCTTTGAGAACGAATGGATTTAATAATTCATATTAGAATTCTCCTAGCAATTTTTATATGCCGTGAATTGTAACATCTAAATTATTATCATATATATTATAAATATAGTTTCTAATATTAATATAACTGGCATTCCTATTGTAAATTTTTTCTTTTGTGTTTTATGTCTAAACCTATACATTCCAGCTATTGTACCTATTCCACCGCCTAACCATGTGAACAGAAATAGTGTTTTTTCTGGAATTCTCCATTTTCCTTTTTCAGCTTTTCTCTTATCTATAAACATCACTAGAAATCCCAATAAATTAATAATTACTAAATATATTAAAAAATTCTTTAATGTAAATATTGGTATTGTTAATAACCATTCTTTGAAACCTTTCATCATTATTCTCCTTCATTTACATCTTTACAACTAATTTACTAAATTTTGATTTTATATAATTTTCCAGCTTTTCCATAAATTCATCTGCCTGTATTTCTTTTTTCGATACCATATCAAGCCCTTTTTCCCAGCTTGCAGTTAACTTTGGGTTTAACATATCAGGCATTGCATTATTTACCACATCATATATAGCTTCCCCTTTTGAGGTTGGAGTTATTATTTGCGTTTTATTATTAATAGCTATATACTTAATTTTCTCTAATTTCTTTATTATCTCTGCTCTTGTTGCACTTGTACCTATTCCTGCCCCCTTTATTTGTTCACGCAATTCTTCATCTTCAATCAGTTTTCCTGCATTCTCCATAGCTAAGATTATAGAACCAGAATTATATCTTGAAGGTGGATTTGTTTGAGCCTCCTTTGTCTCATAATTCAATACATCTATTTTCTGTCCTTTCTTTAATGTATTTAAAACTTCTAGATTAGCTTTACTATCATCTTCGGAATCAGAGGTTTTTTCTTTATTCTTTAAAACCTCTAAATATCCTTGCTTTATACACACTTTTCCTGATGTAGTAAATTGCTCGTTCTCAACATTTACAATAACAGATATCTTGTTAAATTCTGCTGGTGGATAAAAAATAGCTAAAAATCTTTTTACAATTATTTTATAAACTTTTTTTTGAAGTTCGGGTAATTTATCATAATTTTCATATCCTTGTCCTGTTGGAGTTATTGCGTAATGGTCTGTAATCTTGCTATCATTTACATATTTGGTCTTAGTTAAATCTGTTGAATACTTCTCTTCCGCCATTTTCTTTATGTACCCTTGAATCTCTTCATCTTTATATCCTCTTGCTATTCCATTAAGATTGTTTTTTATAACTTTTGCAACAGCAGTTGATAATACTCTTGCATCTGTTCTTGGATATGTCACTAATTTCTTTTCATATAAGTTTTGTATTATTTCTAATGTTTCATCTGGTTTTATTTTAAACTTTTTTGTACATTCATTTTGAATTTCAGCTAGGTTAAATAATAGTGGGGCATTTTCTTTTGTCTTAGATTTTTTTACCTCTGATATCACTGCTTCTTTATCTTTTAAAGAAATAATAAAATCTTTTGCACCATTTTCTTTTTTAAAGCCTGTTTCATTGTATAATTTAATTGAGTTAAATACTTTTGATTTCTCTGTAACCTTCCATTCTGTATTAAATGCTGTTTCTTCTGTGTCTCCAAACTTTCCGACTATCTTATAATATGGAACTTTTACAAAATTTCTAATTTCTCTTTCTCTAGAGACTATCATTCCTAAAACACAAGTCATTACTCGACCTACAGAAATAGATACCCTATCTTCATTTAATTCTTTTGCTATTCTTCGTCCATATATTATTGTAAGAAGCCTTGAGAAATTTATTCCTATTAAATAATCTTCTTTAGCCCTTAAATATGCAGCATCAGATAAACTATCGTACTCAGATAAATCTTTTGCTTCATTTATACCTCTCTTTATTTCTTCTTCTGTCTGAGAGTCTATCCAAACTCTTCTCCTATTTGGTAACTTAACTCCTGCTTCTTGTTCAACAAGTCGATATATGTATTCTCCCTCACGCCCAGAGTCAGTAGATACATATACAGAATCTACATCCTCACGTGATAATAATCCTTTAATTATATTAAATTGCTTTTCTACATTCTCTATAATCTCATATTTAAATTCCTTTGGTATAAAAGGAAGTGTCTCCAATCTCCAGACTTTAAGTTTTTCATCATATTTTTCGGGATAAGACATTGTAACTAAATGTCCAACGCACCAAGTTATAATCCATTCTCCTGATTCTAGATATCCATCACGCTTAGCTCCATTAATATTTAATACTTTTGCAAATTCCATTGCTACAGATGGTTTTTCTGTAATTAATATCTTTTTTGACATATCTAAGAATTTCCTTTCCTTGTGATTATACTCTAAATAAAAACGAAGAACTTTGACAAAATATGTCAAATTCTTCGTCCCCCCATTAATATTGGTGCTCCTTCAAGGGCTCGAACCTTGGACCTACCGGTTATGAGCCGGTTGCTCTAACCAACTGAGCTAAAGGAGCATATTTACAAAATTATGTCAGAAGAATAATTGGAGCGGGTAGTGGGAATCGAACCCACGTAATCAGCTTGGAAGGCTGGAATTCTACCATTGAACTACACCCGCATGTCTCTCCTTCTGACAGTTATTAATTATAATAGCTAATTAAAGTTTTGTCAATACTTTTTTTGGATTTTTTCAATTTTTTCCTTTCAATATAGGGGCACGGTACACCATGCCCTACATTTTTATATTTATTCTCCTCTTCCTTCTGGTAATGCACTATTGTCTATAACAATTCTAATTCTAAACACTACTGATAATGCCTTTCCAACCTTGCTTGATTTAAACTTCTGCCATAAAGATTTCTTTGCCTGAACTTGAGTTTCTTCAATATATTGTTTTTCTTCTTCAGTTTGTTCTTGAACTGTTTGAATAACTTGACTTACAGTTTCTTCTTTTGCCTCTTGTACATTTTCTTTTTTCTCTGCTTTAACAACTGGAGCAGGAATTTCTTTTAAAGCATCTGCCACTTCAAGTCCTATATAACTTAACGCTTTTGATCTATCCTCAATTCTCTCCATGTCAATCTCTATATGAAGATTTGTTTCTAGGTTAGTTATTCTAGCTTTTACTAATCTATTAGCCGCTTTATATTCATCTGTTTCTTTTGCTTTTCCTTTTGCATTACCAATAAGTTGTAAAGCTGAAACTATATCTTCTCCAAACTGTTCTTCTGATTCTGCAATACAGCTTTGCCAATTTTCTGATTTTTCTTCAACATTTTTCAACATATCTTTTAAAGTTGTTGAGGATGCAATGTTTGCTTCTCTTTGACGAATAAGTTCTTCTATTTGTTTTGTGTTTTCTTCAAACTGATTTGTTGCATATTCTACTAATCCATATGCAGCGTTATATACTGATTCTGGGAAAGTTTTTTTATTTGGATATTCAACCAAGTACATTTTTATTGACTCTATTAAATCTTTGAAGTATGTATCATCGTCTAATTGGACAATTGTTTTCTTGCTGTTTGGGTCAATAAGTTTTTGAACTTTGTTGATATTTGATAATATCTTTTCCTCAGTTATTACCATTTTAACGTTTACTATGCCTGATCTTTTTTTGTTCCAAAACATCGTAAACATACCTCCTTTGTCTTTCTTCCGTAATTTATTTTGATTATACAACATTTTAAAGAATACTACAATAGAAATTTAATGTCATTTTTGTTACATTTTTGTAATATTTTTGTAATATTTGTAAAATCTTGTTCTTTTGTTTTATATTTTGTTATCTTTTTGCTAAAACTTTTTTTATTTCTTCATGCCTTTTAACCTTTGCTGTTGTTGTTTTTATCAATTCTTCTGTCGTAATGCTTACTTCTCTCATATATTTATATGTTGGCATCTTTTTATTTATTTCTTTTATTTGTGCATTCAAAAATTTATATATATTTTCTTCTCCTGTAATTTTATACATTTCTTCCATAACTTCTGGGTCATATACAATCTCTACACAAACCTTTAGATCCCTTTCATCTCCATTTTCTGGTTTTCCGTAAACAAAAGATTCTTTTACCCCCTCTATTCTATTTACCAAATTTTCAAGTTCTTCTGGGAATACATTTTTTCCATTCTTTAAAACTATTACACTCTTCTTTCTTCCAGTTATAAAAATGAAACCATCTTTATCAATTTTTGCTAAATCCCCTGTATGCAACCATCCATCTTTTATAGCCTTTTTAGTATTCTCCTCATCCTCATAATATCCAAGCATTACACTTGGTCCCTTAACAATTAATTCTCCTATTCCATCTTCATTAGGTTTTACTATCTTTACTTTAAGACTTGGTAGAGCTTTTCCTATAGAACCTAATCTATAATCAAAATCAGAACCAGCTGCAACAACTGGTGATGATTCTGTTAATCCATACCCTTGTGCAATTCTTATTCCTAAATCGTTATAGCCTTTTTCTATTTCTGGATCCATTGCTGCAGCACCACTAATAAATAGTCTTACTTTTCCTCCAAGTTTATCATGTATTTCCTTAAATATTTTCTTTCTAACATCTATGTGCACTTTTAGTAAGCTTTGACTTATCTTTATCCCTTTTTGTACAGTCTCTAGTTTACCCTGTTTTTCGATTGCTTTTATAAGTCTCTTATACATAGTTTCAAATAATACAGGGACTGAAACCATAACACTTATATGATATTCTTGTAAATTTTCTTGGATATGTCTTATTCCATCACAATAAGCTACACAACTTCCTTTATACAATGGATATAAAAATCCAGTTGTACATTCAAAAACATGATGTAACGGTAAAAATGATAACATTATATCTCTCTCATGAATTTCAAGTACAGAAGCTATGTCCATTAAGTTTGCACATATATTTTTATGTGATAACATAACAGCTTTCGCCATGGAAGTAGTACCTGACGTGAATAACATTATTCCCATAGATTCAGCATCAATCTCTGCATCTATAAAGCTTCTATCTCCTTCATTTACTAATCTCTTTCCTTTTTCTAACAATACATTTAAAGAATATATTCCATCTGTATGTTCATTCAAATCCATTGAAATAAGATTTTTTAATTTTCCTATTCCTTTTTCTTTAATTCCCTTTAGTACTTTTGTGTATTTTTTAGAAAATACTATTGCTTCAGCACCTGAACGCGTAATTAAGCTTTCTATTTCATTATCTGGTAAAGATTTATCAAGCGGAACCACTATACCTGTACCACATGCAACAGCTAAATATGCCAATCCCCATTCGTATCTATTTTCACTTATTACAGCTATTCTTTTTCCTTTTAATCCCATTTTTATTAATGCTGTACCAAGAAAATCAATATTATCTCTTGCTTCTTTATGAGTTATTATTCTATATTCTCCTGGTTTTTCAGTTTTTAACTTATATGCTGGTCTCTCTCCATATAACTCTCCTGATTTTTTTAGCATATCTTTTAAATCTGTTATTTCAACTATCTTGTGCAATTTTTTATTCATTTTATTATCAATTCCCTTCTGCTTATGTAATATTTTTCTATATTATATAATTAGAAATTAAAATATTCAAGTCCTTTTATCATCTATCTTGTTTATTTTTATCTTCCACTCATTTTTATTAATTTAAAATTTGTATAGTCACAACTTACTAATTTAAAATCTATACCTTTAATTTCTCCTTCTATTGCTTCTTTATGTGCTTCTCCATGTAGATGTCCATATATACATTTTTTCACATTATATTTTCTCATGATTCTTATAAATTCTGAATTTTGCATTAAATTTTCATTTGTTGGTGGATAATGCATACATACTATTATTTCTCTATCTTTTCCATATTTAGCAACACCATCTCTTAATGACATTTCTAATCTCAATTGCTCTCTTTTTAATATTTTTTCACTCTCTTCATCATTATTAGATATTGTCCATCCTCTTGTACCACAAATTATGTTTTCTTCTGCCAAATAAGAATTGTTATTTAATATATCTATATTGCTAAAATTATTTTCTTCTAAGAATGTTTTTATTTTCTTTAATGTTCCCCACCAATAATCATGATTACCTTTAAGCATTATTTTCCTTCCTGGTAATTGGTTTAAATATTCAAAATCAGGTTTTGCCTCTTCAAAATTCATCGCCCATGAGAAGTCACCTGGCAACAATATTGTATCATTTTCTCTTACAGTATTTAACCAATTTTCTTTTATCTTTTTATCATGCTCTATCCAATTATCTCCAAATATATCCATAGGCTTATGGGTATTAAATGATAAATGTAAATCAGAAATTGCATATATCGCCATATTCTTTTCCTTTCTTTTTTATTCTCCAATTTTCAAATTAGGTACAGCATTTAAGTCTAATCCTGATGTTTTTCCAGCAATAAAGTCATAATATCCCGCTGATGCTATCATTGCAGCATTGTCTGTACATAGTCCTAATTCTGGATAATATATTTTTATTCCTATCTCTTTCCCAAGTTCGGAAAATCTTTGTCTTATATATGAGTTTGCTGAAACTCCACCTGCCAATGCAATTTTATCTACTTTTAATTCTTCTATTGCTTTTCTTGAATTATTTATAAGCATATTTGTCGTAGTCTTTTCAAAGCTTGCACAAAGATTTGCTTTATTTATATCAGGCTCTTTGTGGTGTAAATTTAAAACTGCAGTTTTTATTCCACTAAAACTAAAATCCAAATTATCAAAATATGTTTCTGGTAGTTTTATGTTTGGTTCTCCTTCTTTAGATAATTTATCTATTTTAGGTCCTCCAGGATATTCCAGTCCTATTACTCTAGCTACTTTATCGTATGCCTCTCCAATTGCATCATCTCTAGTTTTTCCTAGTATCTCAAATTCAGTATAATCCTTTATATATATCAAATGAGTATGTCCGCCAGAAATTACAAGGCATAAGAATGGTGGCACAAGTTCTGGAAATGTTATATAATTTGCTGCTATATGCCCTTCTATGTGATTTACTCCAACTAGAGGTTTATTTAGTGCAAAACTTAATGCTTTTGCATAACTTACCCCTACTAGTAATGCCCCTACCAATCCGGGTCCATATGTACATGTAACAACATCTATATCATTAAAAGTCATATTTGCTTGCTTCAGTGCTGCTATGGTCACATCAGATATGTTTTCTATATGCTTTCTTGAGGCTATCTCAGGAACTACTCCTCCAAATTGTTTATGAATTTCTATTTGTGTATTTATTATATTTGTTATTACTTCTCTTCCATTTTTCACTATAGCTACTGATGTTTCATCACAACTTGATTCAATTCCTAGTGCAATTACATCCTTCATTTTTCTCCAACCTCTAATTTCTAACTTTTAGAACAATCCCTTTCTCTAATTTATACCTCTTACGTTTTTTAGAATAGCCCTAGTAAAAGTATTACTCCATTTATTATTAATGTATATAACCAATTTATGATAGGACTAATAATCGTACTTGCTAATCCGCTAATCCATATTACCAAAAAAGCAAAGTAAAACCACATCTCATGGTCATATATCCAATTTCTAACATTATATGGCATAAATCTAATAAAAATCTTAGAACCATCTAATGGTGGTAATGGTATTAAGTTAAATACTCCTAATCCTATATTCATAGCTACAGCATACTGTATCATTAATAATATTACATTTCCAACTGTAGAATTTATGAATGTTAATCCTGCAAATTTAAGAAGTATTCCTAAAATTAAACTTAATATGAAAGCTAAAATAAAGTTCATAACAGGTCCTGCAGCAGAAACCCATGCTTCTCCATTCTTCCTATACTTAGGTTCAAAATTGCTTGAATCTATTTGGACTGGTCTTCCCCAACCAATACCACAAAATAGTAACATCAATATTCCTATTGGGTCAATATGCTTAAGTGGGTCAAGGCTTAATCTTCCTTGTCTAAATGGTGTATCATCTCCCAATTTTACTGCCATCCAAGCGTGTGCAAACTCATGAAAAGAAATTGCAATTATTACTCCTGGAATTGTCAATAATAGAGATAATAACCCGGACGTACCCATACTCATAAGATTTATAACCACAATAATGGCTAAAATTATATATAATGTTCTTTTATCAAAACTAAACATTAAATTTCCTCCTTGAATAACTTGATTTTTTTGATAGAATTTCTAATTAAGTGGTTTCATAGTTGGGAAAAATAATATATCTCTAATTGAGGCAGAATTTGTTAATAGCATAATTAGTCTATCTAGCCCTATTCCTAATCCTCCTGTAGGTGGTAAACCTATTTCTAAGGCATTAACAAAGTCCTCGTCCATTCCTCCAGCTTCTTCATCTCCTTTTTCCTTTGCCTCTACTTGTTTTACAAATCTCTCATATTGGTCTATTGGGTCATTTAATTCTGAATATGCATTTCCATACTCTCTTCCGCCAATAAATAACTCAAATCTTTCCACTAAACTATGGTCTTCTTTCTTTCTTTTTGTAAGTGGTGATACTTCTACCGGATAATCAATAACAAATGTTGGTTGTATTAAAGTTTCTTCTACAAAAGTTTCAAAGAACTCATTAATAATATGTCCTCTAGTGTTCTTTATTTCTTCATATTCTACTCCTTTTTCTTGTGCTATTTTTTGAGCTTCTTCATCTGTTTTTATCATGTTAAAATCAATTCCTGTTACTTCTTTAATAGCATCAATCATTGTTATTCTATTCCAAGATGGTGTTAAATCAATTTCTGTTCCCTGATAATTAATCTTCATAGTTCCTAAAACATTTTGTGCTACTGTTGATATTAGTTGCTCTGTAATATTCATCATATCATTATAATCTTCATATGCAGAATATAATTCCATATTTGTAAACTCTGGATTATGCTTTATATCCATGCCTTCATTTCTAAAATTTTTACCTATTTCAAATACTTTGTCAAATCCTCCAACAATTAATCTCTTTAGATTTAATTCTGGTGCAATTCTTAAATACATTTGTAAATCTAGAGTA
>CAZWIF010000031.1:0-14192 GCA_964634355.1 uncultured Clostridium sp. | reverse complement strand
CCCACAAACAACAATTTATCTAATAATTATTGTAGAAAAAACATGAATTAAAATATTAAATAAAATATAACGATATTGCCAAATTGTAGGGGCGGGCCTTGCGTCCGCCCGTTGAACAAAAATTTAATTTTGTTTTAAATTAATACATTTAAAATAAATAATGCAAATATTTTGAATGTATTGCAAATATTAAAAATGGGCAGACGCAAGGCCTGCCCCTACAGAAAGAGGAATATATTTATTTAATTATACGATACAATGGGATTATTTATACAAAAAGCAATTTATTTATCTCTTGACTTTTATTTTTATTTTGTGTATTATATTTATATGTCAAAGGAAAAAATTGGAGGTTTTATTAATGAAAAAGATTATGCAAATATTATTAATTGTTTTTATATTGTTGTTTATATGTACTTACATTTCTAATATTTATGCCTCAAATGTAAACATGAATTTATCAAATAGCGATACCTCAACTTATGGTTCAGGGACCAATACTTCAACTACAAATCAGAGTTCTTCAGTAACTGTATCTAGTACAACAGCAGAATCTGCTTTAGATAGCTTAACCATATCTGATATGATAAACATAGTGTTATGTGCAATTGGAATTATATTAATTCTCCTTGGAATTGCTATTATAATACGTCAAAAATCATAGAAAAAATCATCCTTAAATGGATGATTTTTTTATTTCTTCAATTATTGATTTAGCATCTAATTTAAAATAACTTATTAATTCACTAGCAGGAGCAGAAGTCCCAAATCTGTCTTTTATACCCATTCTTGTTACTTTTGTTGGATATTCCTCAGATAACACCTCACATACAGCACTACCCAATCCACCAATAATATTATGTTCCTCTATTGTAATAATTTTCTTGGTCTCTTTTGCAGCTTTGACAATTAGTTCTTTATCTATTGGTTTTATTGTATGAATATCAACCACTCTAATATCTATTCCCTCTTTTTTTAATTCCTCTTGTGCTTTGATTGCTTCAGAAACACATACTCCAGTTGCTATAACTGTAGCCTCTTTTCCTTCTCCTATTTGAATACCTTTTCCAAATTCAAATTTTTGATTTTCATCATAAATTACAGGAGTCGCAAACCTTCCCAATCTTAAATAAACAGGTCCATGTATCTTTGAAATTTCCTCAACTGCCCATCTTGTCTGTGTATCATCTGAAGGACTTACTACAGTCATGTTTGGTAATCCTCTCATCAAATTTATATCTTCAAGCATTTGATGTGTTGCTCCATCTTCTCCAACAGTAACACCAGCATGTGTAGCACATATCTTAACATTTAGCTTAGGATAGCAAATACTATTTCTTATTTGATCATATGCTCTTCCTGTTGCAAAAACTGCAAAAGTACTTGCATATGCAGTTAAACCACTAGCTGCTAATCCAGCTGCAGTTGATAACATATCTTGTTCTGATATTCCCATTTCAAAAAATCTTTTTGGAAATTTTTTTGCGAATATACATGTCTTTGTTGACTCCGATAAATCTGCATCTAAAACAACTATATCTTTATTCTTTTCTCCAAGTTCTGCCAAAGCTTCACCATAACTTTGCCTTGTAGCTATTTTATTATTTAAATTCATAATTATCTACTCTCCTTTATAAAATCTAAAGACATTCTTAAATTTCACTCATTGCCTGTTCATATTGTTCTTGGTTTGGTGCCTTGCCGTGCCATCCAACTTGATTTTCCATAAAAGAAACTCCTTTTCCTTTTATAGTTTTTGCAATAATCGCTGTTGGCATTTCCTTTACCATTTTTGCTGTTTGAAATGCATTTATTAATTCCTCTATATTATTGCCATCAACCTCTATAACATAAAACCCAAAACTTTCAAATTTTTGAACTATTGGATAAGAGTTCTTCACTGCTTTTATTTCTCCGTCTATTTGTAAATTATTATTGTCAACTATTACACATAGATTATCCAATTTATATTGAGCTGATGTCATAGCAGCTTCCCAAACTTGACCTTCTTCTAATTCTCCATCACCTAATAAACAATAAACTCTTAAACCATTACTTTTTAATTTAGACGCCATTGCCATTCCATTTGCAACTGATAATCCTTGTCCAAGTGAACCTGTTGTCATATCCACTCCATATACCTTATTCATATCTGGATGTCCTTGTAATTTACTTCCTAATTTTCTCAAAGTTTTTAATTCTTCTTTTGGAAAATATCCTCTATTTGCCAATGTACTATATAGAGCAGGAGCGGCATGACCTTTTGATAATACAAATCTGTCCCTTGCTTCATCATCGGGTTTCTCTGGATCTATATTCATTTGATTGAAATATAATACAGTTAAAATATCTGCACATGATAGTGAGCCCCCTGGATGTCCTGAGTTTCCACTGTAAATACTTTCAATTATACCTCTTCGAACTTCTTTGGCAATATTTTTTAATTCATTTACATCTTTAATTTTCATACCCTTAATCCTTTCTTTTCTTGTCAAACAATTTAACTATACAAAATAAATTAAAAATAATTTATTTTAGGGACCGTTCCCTTTGGAAACGTTTTTATACATTTATTCAAACAATTATTGTATACAAAATTATAAATATCCCCAGTATTACTCTATAAATTGCAAATCCTTTGAAACTTCCTTTTTTTAAGTAATTCATCAAAAATTTTATAACAAATAATCCTACTACAAAACTTGCTATAACTCCTATCCAAAAGGATAATGATGTTAATGCAAAATTATTTATATTTACTAATACTGCCGCTGCCACTATTGGTGTTGATAATAAAAAAGAAAATTTAGCAGCACTTTCTCTATCTATTTTTAATGCTCTCGCAACTGTCATTGTTACCCCTGAACGAGAAACCCCGGGAAATGCTGCCGCTATTGCTTGCGACATACCCACCAATATAGATTGTTTTAAAGTTATATCTTCATACTTATATGTACTTTTTGCTTTTTTATCCACAATAGCCAAAATTATACCCATAATAATTAAAGCAACTGCAATTAATATCATTTCTAATTCAAAATTATCGCCAATTATTTTTTCAGATATTTTATCTAATATTATGGCAAAAATTCCTGCCGGAATTGTTGCTATAACCAAATACCAGAACATTCTACCTTCTGTTGATTCTTCTTTTTTTGCTACCTTCTTAAATCCTGCTGTTATTAGTTCAATCCAATCTTTAAAGAAAAATATTCCTATTGCAATTAAAGTTCCAAAATGTAGTGCTACATCAAAAGAGCCACTAAACTCCTCCATAAAATTAGCATTATCCATCCAGCCAAATATCCATGGAATAATATTTAAATGTGCTGAACTTGAAATTGGTAGCAATTCTGTTAACCCTTGTACAACTCCTAGAATAATTGCTTGTATTATAGTCATATAAATTCAATCCCTTCTTTTGATTTATTTTTCTCTTTCCTCTTTTTCAATTTGTTTTTCATCTTTTTCCTTAGATTTTCTATTTACTCTTGTTTTTGCCATATTTAACATATCTACTACTTTATATGTCTTTTCCAAATGTAATTTTGCCTCTTTCTCCCTTGGCGTTAATGTCCTCTTCTTCTCTACTATATCTTCCTCATCTATAATTGGAATATTAAATTTGCTAGCTACTGGTATAAAAAGAGGTTCTTTTGTTGCCAATTTTATGTAATTATTATCAAGTTGTATCGCAAGATTTACAAATTTAACTGCATTATCATAATCTCCCCTTAACATATATATTTTTCCTAAATGATAATATGCATCTGCCTCCAGTTCTTCATCCTCCAATGATTTTGTAAAATATTCTTCAGCTTCATCTAAATCATTAGAGATAAGATTAATCTGTGCTATATTATAATATGCCTTAAACAATAGATTATTTATTGTAGCCGCCTTCTCATAACATATTTTTGCATTTTGGAAGTCATTTAACAACGTATAAGCAATTCCCATACTATATAACAACTCATAATTATTAGGTGCATACTTCAAGCCACTTGAATATACATTCAAAGCTTCTTTATATTCTCCTAAATCGCAATGTATATCACCCAATAAAATAGTGGCTTTTAAGTAATCTGGTTTCTTTGATAATAAATTTTCCAACATTACTTTTGCATCTTCTTTTTTATTTAGTTCTCTCAACAAAAATGATATTTTATAGTAAGAATTATAATCTTTTTTATTCAAATCCACAGCTATTACAAATTCATCTATTGCTTTCCTCATTCCACCTTCTTTTTCATACACCTCTGCCAAATATCTATGTGCCCCATAACTATTAGGATATTTGGCTACCAGTTCTAATAATATTTTTTTTGCATATTTTGTATTATTACATGCTAATGAAATTCTTGCAATAAACAATTTTATTATCTCGGCAATATTTTTTCCTTTAATTTCTAATAATATAATTGCTAACGGTATTATTATAGAAATACAATAAAGTAATATCTTTATATATACATTAAAATTTAGATAGAAAATTATTCCAATAAAATTAATTGCTATTCCAATAGCTTGCAATACCAATAAAGCTATATATACTGTATCATTTTTTTTAATCATTTTAAAAAACATTACTATAAACAGATAGAATGCTATTACGCTAAATATTATGTTTTCAGCTATTGCCATCTTATCATCCCTTTCCACTTACCATTGTATTTTATAACATTTCTATTAAAAAGTCCATACTATTTTTTAAAATGCTGTCATATATCTTTTTATCTATGCATAAATATTACAAACAGACAGACTCAGACAAAAGTACGGGATTTATGTCTTACATTTTTCTGCTCCATTAACATAATCAAGTCTTTAAAGCCAAAAAATATCCCCGTTCCTTTGTCTAAAAAGGAGATTTAAATGTTTATATATAATTTTAAAATTAATTCTAATTTTCTTCTAAAATTTTTTCTTATTGTACTTTTATGTATTATATTATTAATAGTACTATTCTCAATTTATAAATTATTTAATAATTCTACTTTCGTTGTAAACGATACTTTAAATGAACAGGAGGTCTTTAATTTGACAACAGCAAATTATACAAATGTATTAAAGTCTGTACATGACAACTTGGATAATTATATTGGACAAAAAATAAGTTTTTCAGGATACATATACAGAGTTTATGATTTTGATGATACACAATTTGTGTTGGCTAGAGATATGGTTATAAGTTCTGATTTTCAAACTTTAGTAGTAGGATTCTTGTGCCATTGTGAAACTGCTTCCTCATACACAGACGGAACTTGGATTAATATAACTCGGCACTATAACAAAAGGAAATTACCACGGAGAAATTCCTATAATAGAAATCACAAATATTGAAGTAGTAGAAAAGCCAACAGATGAATATGTGTATCCACCAGACGAGACTTATGTACAAACATCTACGGTATTATAAAAATAAGACCAAAAAACCTAAGTGGCAAAACAACAATAGGGCAGACGCTTGGTCTGCCCTTAAACTTTGTTTCGCAATCTTCAAAAAGATTTGAAATTGTTTTTAAATCCCCATAATCATAACTGCAACATTAAAAAATACAAGTACTGAACATGTATCCACAATCGTTGTTATTAATGGTGCTGCCATAATAGCGGGATCTAATTTTAATCTTTTTGCCAACATAGGCAAAATACATCCTAATGATTTTGAAATAATTACTGTTATTATTAATGTAATTCCAACAACTAATCCTAATTGTAAATTCTGATATTGAATTAAAATCCTTACTCCATTTATAATTGCTAATATGCAACCTACTATCACAGCAACTCTAATCTCTTTCCACCATACCTTAAAAAAATCTTTTAATTTTATTTCATCCATTGCAAGTCCACGAATTATAAGAGTTGAACTTTGAGAACCACAATTTCCACCAGTATCCATTAACATTGGTATAAATGCAACTAACAAAGGAACAGCAGCAAAAGCCTCCTCATATTTTGTTATAATTGTTCCAGTTATTATTGAAGATACCATTAAAAACAGTAACCACAATATTCTATTCTTTGAATGCGTAAATACACTTGTCTTAAAATAAGTGTCCTCGTTTGGTTGCATAGCTGCCATTATTTCAAAATCCTCTGCAACCTCATCTTGCATAACATCTATAGCATCATCAATAGTTACAATTCCTACTAATCTTTCCTCCTTATCCACTACCGGCAATGCCATAAAATTATATTTATCAAATTTTTTTGCAACCTCTTCCTTGTCCATTATAGTAGTAACTGTAATAATATTTGTGTCCATAATATCTCTTATTATATCATTTTTTTCCGCTACTACTAAATCCTTAAGCTCAACTGAACCAATTAATTTTCTTTTAGCATCTGTAACATAACAGTTATACACTGTCTCTTTCTTTAATCCTATTCTCTTAATTCTATCAAAAGCATCTTGAACAGTCATATTCTCTTTCAAATCCACAAATTCGACAGTCATTATGCTCCCAGCACTGTCTTCAGGATAATTAAGCAATTCATTTATTATCTTTCTGTTCTCATTTTTAGTGTTCTTTAAAACACGTTTTACTACATTCGCCGGCATTTCCTCTACTAAATCGGCAGCATCATCCATAAATAATTGATCCATAATATTTTTAAGCTCTGTATCAGTCAAATAGTTAATTAATCTTTCTTGTACGTCTGAATCTAATTCTGCAAATACTTCTGAAGCCTTTTCTTTAGACAATAGTCTAAAAATCACTATAGATTGTTGTTCATCAAGTTCCTCAAATAAAGTTGGAAAATCTGCACTATTCATGTCATCTAACTTATCATGTAATAGATTAACATTCTTATTTTCAGTTAGTTCTATTATTTCTTTAATATTATCCTCCATTTTCTTGTTCCCCCCATTTTCAAAAATATCTAAAACTCAATTACTTACTCGTATATAATCTTATCAATCAATGTAAAAATCACAAACAAAATCAGATTTACTATAACAATCATTGCTCCTGTACTAATATTGTATATGTATGAAAAATATATTCCCATTAAAAAAGAAAAAACGCTAATTATACCAGAAGAAATTACAACTCTTTTAAAAGTTTTGAATATTCTCATTGATGTTAATGCTGGGAAAATAATAATGCTACTTATTAGCATAGTTCCCATCATCCTCATACCAATTACTATGATAACAGCAGTCAAAACAGCAATTAAATTGGTATACCAACTAACATTTAAGCCACTTGCTTTTGCAAATTTTTCATCAAAAGTCACTGCAAATAGCTTTCTATAATATATTATAAACAGTATTCCGACTACAATACTAACAATTACACTTAAATATACATCACTTTCACTCATAGCGAGAATACTGCCAAACATATAATTCCATACATCAGTATTCAAACCTGTTGTCATAGATGTCACTGCTACGCCGATTGCCAAACTACTACTAGCAATAATTCCAATAGCGCTATCACTTTGAATTTTGCTATTATTACCTATCTTTAATAATATTATTGCAGCAATTATCACAACAGGTATTGACACAAATAATGGACTCCAGCCCACAGCAACTGCTATTGCTAAAATCCCAAATCCAACATGTGATAATCCATCACCAATCATTGCATACCTTTTCAATACAAGGCTAACGCCCAAAAGTGCGGCACACAAACTGACAAGAGTTCCAACCAAAACTGCCCTTTGAATAAAAGCATATTGCATCATTTCAACTATTGTATTTATCATTTAAATATCCCTTTCTAAAATTTATACTATTTGATATTTTTCCGGTAATCCATCAAAAGTTACTTTTCCTTTTTTTATCTCAATAACTCTTGTAGCATATTTAACTGCTCTCTCAACATCATGAGATACCATAACTATAGTCAATTTTCTTTTTTTATTCAAGTTTTTCAAAGTCGAATATATCTTTTTAGCTATATTGGGATCTAATCCATTTGTAGGCTCGTCTAGTACAATTAAATTATTGGTTGCACACATAGCCCTCGCAATCAATACTCTTTGCTGCTGTCCTCCTGATAAATCTCCAAAGCATTTTTTTCTTATATCATATATATCTAAATCTTTCATAATCTCATTGGCTTTATCTTTATCCTGCTTTGTATACCAAATCTTTTTTATATTATTCGATATAGTTCCACTTAACACGACTTCTTCAATAGAGGCAGGAAAATTAGCTTGTATATCTGTCTTTTGAGGCAAATATCCTAATTTTTCTTTTTGAACAATTTTCCCCTCAGGAACTTTATTTAAACCAACTATACACTTAATTAAGGTACTCTTACCTGAGCCATTCTCACCAACAATACATAAAAAATCACCTTCATTTACAGAAAGGCTTACATTCTTTAAAGTATCATCATCATCTTTTGATTCATATCGATAAGTTAATTTATTAACCGTAATTAATTCCATATATATTTCCTTTCAAATTGCTATTTTGATACATAAAAATTATATAATATTTCCCAGCAATTTGTCAATAACTTTATGGTGGCAAACAGGGCAATTTCATAAAATGTTACAGAATTGTAGGGCACGATGCATCGTGCCCCACCTTTGGCATACCGTGTCCCAATGTTTATTTCAATAAATCTATTGCTTTTTGTAATTGTTCATCTTTATTTGTAGTCTCATCATTTTCTATTTCATAAGTTGGTATAATTCCCACTTTATTAATCTTATTCCTATTTGGCGTATAGTATTCTTTTATTGTAATTTTTAATCCACTTCCATCAGATAAAGTATATAATTCTTGAATAACACCTTTTCCATAGGTAGTCTCACCTACTATTATTGCTTTTTTATAATCTTGTAAAGCTCCTGCCAATATTTCAGATGCACTCGCTGTATCACCGTTTACTAATACCACAATAGGCATGTTAATAATCGGATTTGATGAGGCTTTCTCTACTTCTTCATCACCGTTTTTATCAACTGTTATTAATATAGAAGAATCTTTATCTAAAATATAATCAGCTATTTCTAGAGCTTCGTCCACAATTCCTCCTCCATTATATCTTAAATCTATAATTAAAGAAGTTATACCTTGAGTTTCTATATCTTCAAAAGCTTCCTTAAATTGCTCTGCACTTCCTTCATCAAAAGATTCTAGCTCAATATATCCTATATTATCTTCTAAAACAGTACCCTCTATTGGATACATTTCTACATTTGCTCTAGTTATCGTATAACATAAAGTCTCTCCATCTCTTATCAATTCAAGTTCTACCTCCGTACCTTCTTCGCCCTTTATAGTATCGGCCATTTCAGATAATTGACTTGCATCATAAGACACACCATCGACCTTTGATATAATATCTCCCGTTTTAATTCCTGCCTTTTCTGCAGGTCCATTTTTTATAGGTAGTGAAACTGTTATTGTATTATTTTCTAAATCAGCAGTCATATAAATTCCTATACCTACATAATTTCCAGTGGTATACATTGTAAAGCTTTCCATTTCCTCAGGTGTATAATATTCTGTGTATTCATCTCCTGCAGCAGCAACATATGCTTTTATGGCTGATTCTGCCATTGCCTCCTCATCCATATCATATAAATATCTATCATTTAACAATTCTTTAAAAGATGTTAAAACAGCTCCTAGTCCTGTAGTATCTCCTTTTGATACTGAAATATACTGTATTCTACCTGTTCCATATAAAAGAATAGTCGTCACACAAAAAGTCACAACCGCAGTTATAATTATTATCATTATTGTTCTGTAAATTTTAGAAAAACTTTCTTTACTTATTTGCATAATTAATATCTTCCTTTCCAAAACACCAAATTAAGGCTGTAATTATTGAAATAATTTAAATATGTTTATTTTATGCAATTTCCGAAGGGCACGGTGCACCGTGCCCCAACAAATATATAATATACGTTCTTAAGTTTACGACATTACGTTGCAACCTTGGTCCTTATTATTATATTCATCATTTATTTTTATAGACCAATATATGGTGCTGGATCTACATATGTACCATTTTTTAACACTCCAAAATGCAAGTGATATCCTGTTGATGCCCCTGTTGTACCAACAGTTGCTATTACCTCTCCTTTTGTAACAGTATCTCCTATACTAACATAAACTGTTGTACAGTGTGCATATACGGTAACTAGTCCATTTCCATGATTTACCATAACATAATTTCCAAATCCTCCACCACATCCACAGCTTGAACTTTTTCCATAATTATGTGTACAGCTCTTATTTGTTGCTATAACTGTTCCAGATTCAGCTGCAAGTATTGATGTTCCTAAAGGTGCTGCCAAGTCAATCCCTTTATGATATGAAGAACCACCTGCTAATGGAGATGACCTAGACCCAAAGTAAGAAGAAATTCTTGTGTAGCTTACAAGTGGAAATCCAAGAGTTCCTCCTGTATACGTTCCTCCACCTGCTGGTGCACTAGCTGCCAGTTGTTGTAATTGTTTTTCAACTGCAGCACGCTCTGCAGTAAGGTCTTCTATTTGTTCTTGTAATGCAGCATCTTCTTCATTTAATTCTGCCACTTTTTTAGCCTTTTCATTTTTCTTATTTGTTAATGTAACATTTTGTTTCTCAACTTGTTGTTTTTCTTCTTCAACAGCAATCTTTTTTTCCTCTAGTGCTGTTCTATCTGCTTCAATTTGTTGACGCTGTTCTTCAAGTTCCTCTAAAAATTCTTGGTCAGCCTCCATAATTTGTTCAACTGTATAATAGCTAGATAACATTTCTGTTAGGCTTGATGAATTCAGTAGAACATCTAGTAAAGATATATTTCCATATTTATATTGTGCTATAACTCTCGTACATGCATCTTCATATTTTTCGTTATATTCTTCAGTTGCTATTTCTAGCTTTTCTTCCAATTCACTTATCTCTGCTAATAATGTATTTAATTCAGATTTTAACTTTTGCAAGGTTGTTTCTATCTCTTCGATTTCGTATGATAATGTTTCTAATTCTTTCAATTCTGTCGATAAACTTGCCTCTATTTCTTCTGCTTGTTGTTCAGCTTCACTTATTTGTTCATCTATTTCATTTAAATCGCTTTGTGAAACCGCATATGTACTCATAATTGATGAAACCAAAAGCATAATTACAACTGTAAATGATACAACTAAATTTAATTTACTTTTCATATCTTAGTCAATCCTTTCAAATATTTTTCATCTTTGTATATATTAAACTTCCAAATATCTTTTCATTGAAAATACACTTCCCAATACACCAATTCCAGCTCCTATGATAATATAAATTAACATTATCAAATTAAACATTTCATCAAATGATACAAGGCTTATATTTAATTTTTGTAAAACAGCACTCTGTACTGCTTTTGCTGCAATTCCATTATAGGCAAATCCAACAATAACAATCGTTATCAAAGCCGCAACAATTCCTATTATTATACCTTCAACCACAAATGGCCAACGAATAAATCCATTTGTCGCACCTACATATTTCATTATTGAAATTTCTTTTCTTCTTGCATGCACAGTAAGCTTTATAGTATTTGAAATAATAAAGATTGATATAACCATCAAAGCTATAAGCAATACTAAAATTCCTATCCTTAAGCCATTTGCAATTGACTCCAATGTATTAATTGTTTGATCTGTAGCAACAATGTCTGATATTATCTCTTTTCCCCATTCATCATTTAATTGTTTTATTTGGGCTTGTACCTCTTCATTAAGTGATAAATCAGTTAAAGTTACTGTATAAGAAGCTTCAAATCTATCAACCGAATATCCCTCCATAAATTTTTCTAGTGTTTCATTATTTTTCCACATTTCTTTTACTTGATTTAAAGCTTCTTCTTTTGAGACATATGTTAATGTATTTACGCCTTCAATTTTTCTTATTTCTTGTCCTACCTGAGTAATTTCCTCATCAGTTGCATTTTTATCTATATATACCTGCATTCCTTGTTGTTGTTCAATAGTTGTTACTATGTGATTAATATTTTCTCCTAATATGAAGAAAACTCCAAACATTAACATTGTTAAACACATTGTTGTAATTGATATTATTGTTGATTTTTTATTTTTTAATACGTTTCTAAATCCTTCCCCTATCAAATAACCCATTTTTATACCTCACTGTCATAACTACCTTTTTTATCATCTCTTATTATTATGCCTTTATCTATTTGTATTACTCTTTTTTTCATTCTGTCTACTATATCCTTAGCATGAGTTGCAACAACAACAGTTGTTCCTCTCATATTTATTTCATTTAATAAATTCATTATGTCCCATGCAGTTTCTGGATCCAGATTTCCCGTAGGCTCGTCCGCAATTATCATGGCTGGATTATTAACAAGTGCTCTAGCAAGAGCAACTCTTTGTTGTTCTCCTCCTGATAATTCATTTGGGTACATCTTCGCTTTACCACTAAGTCCTACTAATGATAAAACCATAGGTACCTGTCTTCTAATATGTCTTGGCGTTGCTCTAACTATATACATTATCATAAACAGTCTTATCAGGTAGCAATCTAAAATCCTGAAATACTACACCCATACTTCTTCTTAAAAAAGGTACTCTACTCTTTTTTAAATATGTTGTATCTTTACCATTTATTATTATATTTCCTGAAGTTGGCTCTTCTTCTTTTAATATCATTTTTATTAATGTTGACTTTCCTGAACCTGATGTACCAACTAAAAATGCAAACTCGCCTTTTTCTATGTTAAAATTAGCATTTTCAACAGCCACTGTACCTGTTCCATATACTTTTTTTACATTTCTAAATTCAATCATTTTTTGCTCTCTTCCTTATTGATTTATACACATATATTTTAATCATAACAATAAAACAAATTTATTTCAAGACTTTTTTTACAATATTTTTCATAAAATTTCTGGTAATTTTGTCTATTCTTGTTGTATCAATTGTTTTGACACACATGTTATTTTTTGTAAATTTTTGGTGACCTTCTTTTGTAAAATTATATTTAGTTATATGCTAAGAAAGGACTAAGTTTGACCTACCTCCTACATTCTTTGTTTTACTACTTCGTACATTACTATTCCTGCTGAAACGGATGCGTTTAATGAATTGATTTTTCCTCTCATTGGAATTTTTACTAGTCCATCACAATTTTTCTTTACTAAATCGCTCATTCCAAATCCTTCACTTCCTATTATTATTGCCGTTGAATCTCTAAAATCTTGATTATAATATACATTTTTCGCTGTACCATCTGTTCCATAAATCCAAACTCCATTTTCTTTTAAGTATTTAATAGTCTCATTTATATTACTAACTCTTGCTATTTTTACGTGTTCTACTGCTCCTGCAGAAGTCTTTACAACAGTTGCATTTACTGCAGCTGCCCTCCTTTTTGGTATTATAATGCCATGTGCTCCTGCTGTTTCAGCGGTTCTAATGATTGAACCTAAATTGTGTGGATCTTCTATTCCATCTAAAATAATTATAAAAGGCTTTTCTCCTCTCTGTTGAGCATAATCTAATATATCATATACATCACAATATTCAAAAGGAGGTATAACCGCAATTACACCTTGATGACTTTTTGTTTCAGACATTTCATCTAATTTTGATTTTTGAACTTCTACCATTATAATTCGTCTTTCTTTTGCTTTAGCTATTATTTTAGTAATTGACCCATTTTTTTCTCCTGCCTGTACAAATATCTTATTTATGTCTTTTCCTGATTCAATCAACTCTAAAACTGGATTACGTCCTTCGACTATATCATCATATGATTTTTCCTTATTTTTTTCATAATTCTTATTCCCTTTTTTCATCTGAAAATCCCCCTTCATATCTCTATTTTCAATATTTTATCTGTTATTCTTCATCATCCAATTTTAATACAGATAAAAATGCTTCTTGAGGCACCTCCACATTTCCTATTTGACGCATTTTTTTCTTTCCACGTTTTTGTTTCTCTAGTAATTTCTTCTTTCTTGTTATATCTCCACCATAACATTTTGCAAGCACATCTTTTCTCATAGCAGAAATTGTCTCTCTTGCAATTATCTTTCCTCCTACTACTGCTTGAAGTGGAATAATAAATAACTGTCTTGGAATTACTGTTTTTAATTTTTCTACCATTTTTCTGCCTCTCTTATATGCACTATCTTTAAATACAATAAAAGATAAAGCATCTACTGGTTCATTATTTACGTGTATGTCCAATCTTACAAGTTCTGAACGTTTATATTCT
>CAZWIF010000030.1:12890-14280 GCA_964634355.1 uncultured Clostridium sp. | reverse complement strand
CTTTTTTTGAACTTCCTGCATCTGTTGCAACAATTACCATATCTTCAAGGTTTTTAGATTTGAAATATTCTTCTAATAATATCTGTGCTGATAATCTGTCGCAGTTTATATTAAAGTATGCTTGTATTGCTGAATTGTGTAAGTCACAGCTCATTACCCTGTTTGCTCCAGCGGCTTCTATTAGTTGTGCCATTAGTTTTGCTGTGATTGGTATTCTTGGTTGGTCTTTTTTGTCTGATCTTGAGTAGATGTAGTATGGTAGCACTACTGTTATTCTTCCCGCTGATGCTCGTTTTGCCGCATCCACTGCTATTAACATTTCCATAACTCTTTCGTTTACTGGTGGGGTAGTTGTTTGAACAAGATATACGTCTTGGTCTCTAACTGTTTCTCCAAATTGTACAAATGTGTTGTCGTTTTTAAATTTCATCGTTTCTAATTTTCCTAGTGGTACGTTTAAGCAATTACAAATTTCTTTTGTAAATCCTTTTGCTTCTTCACTACAAGCAAAAATTTTGATATTTTCCATATCTAATTAATACCTCCTAATATTCTATGTTTTCCATAAAATATGTCTTATTTTTATGATTTGAAATTTATGTACCATTCTATTTTAATTTATTTTTCGATATTAGTCAACATTTTGTATAAAAATACCAGGGGATTTCATGGAATATTACAAAATTAATTATTACATTACTCAACAATTAATTCTCTTATCTTAATAAGAATAGATGTAAATTGTTAGACAAAGGGATAAATTTACATCCCTTTGTCTTTTCTTCATTTTTACATTAATTGAACAATTTTATTTTGTGTTAGGCATTGTTGTACATCTAAAATCCTTTGGTTTGTTGAGCCTTTAAATTTTAGGTTTGGTACTTTTTTGTCTAGTTCAAATTCTCCGTCTACTAATACATCTATCTCTTTTAAGCAATTGTTTGTGATTTCGTCATTTCTGTCTTTTAATTCTTCTAAAGTGTATCCTGTATAGCACCAAACATTGAAGTTTGGTCTTTCTTTTTTTACATCTTTAATGAAGTTTAGTACTTCTCCCATATTTTCTTTGCATAGTGGTTCTCCTCCACTTATTGTAATTCCTTTTAATATTGAATTTTCTTTTATTCTTCCTAGAAGTTCTTGTTTTTTCGTTTCGTCAAATTTTGTTCCATAATTATAGTCTTGTGCTGTTTTATTATGGCATCCTGGACAGTTATGCGGACAACCACTTACAAATAGTACTGCCCTCCAGCCTGCTCCATTTGACATGCTTTCGTCGTAGAATCCCGCTACATTCATTTTATGTTCCTTTCTATTCTTGGAAAATTTATTTTCCTTGATGATATTTTGTTTTTGGGCGAAGGCAAGACCCGCCCCTAGTTTGCCTTTT
>CAZWIF010000030.1:0-12790 GCA_964634355.1 uncultured Clostridium sp. | reverse complement strand
CTTGATGATATTTTGTTTTTGGGCGAAGGCAAGACCCGCCCCTAGTTTGCCTTTTCTCGAGCAATTTAGCATGTTCCTGTGTCGTGTGTTACTCTATCCTTCAATTCTGCTAGTTTGCCTTTTATCAAGTAAAATTGTCTTCGACAATTTTCCACGAACGCCGGCATATTTTTTCTCGAGTAATTTAGCATGTTCCTGTGTCGTGTGTTACTCTATCCTTCAATTCTGCTAGTTTGCCGGCGTTCCACCTTGATGTTGTGCCTACTAGGTAGCCGGTTATTCTTTGGATTGTGTCGATGTTTTTGCTTCCACACATTGGGCATTCTTTAAGTTCTGCATCTGCATTTTCAAATCCACAGTCCATACATCTTGATCTGGTGTGGTTTACTGATCCATATCCCATGTTGTATTTGTCCATTAAATCTACTACTGCTTCTACACTTTCTGGATTATGTGTTGCATCTCCATCTAGTTCGATGTAGAAGATATGTCCTCCTCTTGTTAATTCATGATATGGTGCTTCTATCTTCGCTTTATGCTCCGCAGTGCATTTATAATATACTGGCACATGGTTACTATTTGTATAATAATCTCTATCTGTTACTCCATGAATTATTCCGTATTGTGCTCTGTCTATTTTTGTAAATTTTCCGGATAATCCTTCTGCTGGTGTTGCAAGTACTGAATAGTTTAAATCATATTTATCAGCGAACTCATCAACTTCTTCTTTCATACTTTTGATTATTTTTAATCCTAATTCTTGTGATTTATCTGATTCTCCATGATGTTTTCCTGTTAGAACTACTAATGCTTCTGCAAGTCCTATAAATCCAATTCCTAATGTTCCTTGTTTTAATACTTCTTCTACTTTGTCATTTGGAGCTAGCTTTTCACTGCCATTCCATAATCCTGACATTAATAATGGGAATTGTTTTTTTAATGCTGTGCATTGGAATTTATATCTATCATATAATTGTCTTGCACAAACTCCTACATATTTTTCAAGTTCATTCATAAATATTTTTTTCTCTAATTTAAGGAACTTTTCTGTCATAAATTTTTCACTACCAATTCCCATTGCAAAATTTAATCCTAATTGTGATTGTGCTTCTTTATTTGCCTCTATTGCAATTTTTACAAAATTAATTGTAGTAAATGATAAATTTCCTCTTCCTATTGATGTTTTTTCTCCATGTCTATTTTCAAATACTCTTGTTCTGCATCCCATTGTTGCTGTCTCATATTCATATCTTTTTGGGTCATTTGCATCCCATTTTTCATGAACATTAAATGTTGCATCTAGATTTATAAAATTAGGGAAAAATCTTTTAGCTGTTACTTTGCAGGCATATTTATATAAATCATAGTTTTTATCTTCCGGTAAATAATTTACTCCTTTTTTCTTTTTCCAGATTTGAATTGGAAATATTGGTGTTTCATTATTTCCAACTCCTCTTTCTGTTGATTTTAGTATTTCTCTAATAACACATCTACCTTCAGCAGAAGTATCTGTTCCATAGTTTATTGAACTAAATACTACTTGATTTCCTCCTCTTGAGTGTATTGTATTCATATTATGAATAAATGCTTCCATTGATTGATGTACTCTTCCTACTGTATTATTTATTGCTGCTTGAACCCATCTTTCTTCACCTTTTAATCCTGTTAAATCTTTTTTTAGATAATCGTCTACTTTATAATCATAAAATTTTGATAAGTCTTTTCCAACCGTTTCTCCAACTTTTTTTAATTCTTCTACAAATGTTAGTCTTACATATGGTGCAAGATAAAAGTCAAATGCAGGTATTGCCTGTCCTCCATGCATTTCATTTTGAACAGTTTCCATTGAAATACAGCCTAATATACTAGCTGTTTCGATTCTTTTTGCTGGTCTTGAACTTCCATGTCCTGCTTTAAATCCATTTTCTAGTATTCTATCTAATGGGTGTTGTAAACATGTTAAACTCTTTGTTGGATAATAGTCTTTATCATGTATATGGATATATCCATTTTTAACAGCATTTCTTGCTTCTGGTGATAATAGGAAGTCATCAACAAATGGCTTTGTTGTTTCACTTGCGAATTTCATCATCATTCCTGCAGGTGTATCTGCATTCATGTTTGCATTTTCTCTAGTTACATCATTTGATTTTGTTTCTATAATTTCTAGAAACATATCTTTTGACTTTGATTTTCTTGCAACATCCCTATTATATCTATATGTTATATATGCTTGAGCTACTTCTTTTCTTGAAGAAGCCATTAGCTTTTTTTCAACTAAATCTTCAATTTCATATACAGTTGTTTGAATTTTTCCTTCTAATTGTTTTTCAACACCATCAGCTATTCTATTAGCTAAATCTATGTCTACTCCACCTGGCGTTTGCATCATTGCTAAACTTACTGCTTTAATAATCCTTTCTCTGTTATACTCAGTCATTCTTCCATCTCTTTTTACTACTTGCATATTATTGCCCCCTTAATTGATAATTTTCTCTGTATGCTTATCAGAGTGTCCTAATAATATAAAAAGAGAAAAACAAAGTCAAGAAAATTGACTTCTTTTTCTCTTTTTCTTAATATCTTACAGTTTCAATGGTTTTGCAATTTTTATACTATCAGTAAATTATTACATATTAAATCACATCTTGCTATTTTTCAATGCTTACACTCATTTCTTTGCTTATTTGAAGAAATATTACAATAATGTTACAAAAATATTACATTTTTATTATTCTCCATTAAATATTTGTGCAAATTCTTCTCCATCGATTTTTTCTTTTTCTAGTAATATTCCTGCTACTGTATGAAGTTTATCAATATGCTCTTTTAAAATTTGCTCTGCATGTTTATATGCTTTATCTATTATTTTCTTTGTCTCAGCATCAATGATTGCTGCTGTTTGTTCAGAATAATTCTTTGATTGTGCTAAGTCTCTGCCTAAGAATACTTCTTCTTGACCTGATCCAAACATTATTGCTCCTACTGTGTCACTCATTCCATATTTCGAAACCATGTCTCTTGCAATTTTAGATGCTCTTTCAATATCATTACTTGCACCTGTTGATATATCATTTAGGATTAATTGTTCTGCTACTCTTCCACCTAGTAGAGATACTATACTTTCCTCCATTTCAGATTTAGACATAAATGATTTATCTTCACTTGGTCTGTACATAGTATATCCCCCAGCCATACCTCTTGGTACAATTGATATTTGATGTACTTTATCTTGCGTTGGTAAATATCTACTTACAACTGCATGACCTGCTTCATGATATGCAACCAGTTTCTTTTCTTTTTCGCTTCTGACTCTAGTTTTCTTTTCAGGTCCCATTGTAACCTTTACCATGGCGTCTTCTATTTCTTCCATTCCAATTTCTTTTAGATTTCTCCTAGCTGCAAGTAAAGCTGCTTCATTTAAAATATTTTCAAGATCTGCTCCAACAAATCCTGCTGTATTTCTTGCTATTGTTCTTAAGTCTACATCTTCTGCTATTCTCTTTTTTCTTGCATGTACTTCTAATATTTGCTCTCTTGCTAATACATCTGGTGCTGATACTACTATCTGTCTATCAAATCTTCCTGCTCTTAATAATGCTTTGTCTAATATATCTGGTCTATTTGTTGCTGCCATTACTATTACACCTTCATTTGAAGCAAAGCCATCCATCTCTACTAATAATTGGTTTAATGTTTGCTCTCTTTCGTCATGTCCTCCTCCAAGTCCTGCACCACGTTGTCTTCCTACTGCATCAATCTCATCAATGAATATTATGCATGGTGAATTTCTTTTTGCTTGTTCAAATAAGTCTCTTACTCTTGATGCACCTACACCAACAAACATTTCTACAAAGTCTGAACCACTTATTATGAAGAATGGTACTCCTGCTTCTCCAGCAACTGCCTTCGCAAGCAATGTCTTTCCTGTTCCTGGTTGTCCTACTAAAAGTACACCTTTTGGAATTCTTGCTCCCATGTTTGTAAATTTAGCTGGGCTTTTTAAAAATTCTACTATTTCTTCCAGCTCTTCTTTTTCTTCATCCACACCTGCAACATCTGCAAATGTAATTTTATTTTTTTCTGCTGGGGTCATCATTTTTGCTTTGCTTTTTCCAAAGCTTACTGATTTAGATGCTCCTCCTTGTGAAGTTGAACTCATTGTTAGGAACCAAAATAATAGTGCTATTATTATCAATCCAAATGGCGATAATAAACTAAGTATCGTTATTAAAATATTTTGTGAGTCCTCAGCTAATGTAATATTCCCTGCTTTTAAATAGTCTGTTATATAATCCATAAAGCTTTCCATATTTGGAATATTAACTTCTTTTTGAACAGTTTCTCCTTTTAATGTTATATAGGCTGTTTTTCCATCAGAGTCTATCTCTATATCTGTAACCTCAGAAGATTCAATCTTACTAATTAAGTCTGAGTATGCTAATTTTTTATCCTCTCTATCAATGATTGCACTAGCAAGAACTACCAGTATTATACATACTATAATTATCCCTGCCATTTTCTGTATCTTATTTTTCATTCTTCTATATCCATCCTTTCTATTATTCCCCTATCATTTGTCTTTTACATCTAATTTATACTACCACATTCTTTTAACATTTACAATAGTTTTTCCAAAACTTTTTTTATTGAGAATTGCTTGTTTCAATGCTTTTATTACGGAAAGATTGTCTTGAATTAATATAAATTTATAAAATATATTAGTTTATTTTTAATAAGTACTTTGATATGTTTGTTAGGTGTTAGGTATTTATTCCCCAGATTTTTTTTACATAATTTTATTATATCCTCTATATGTACTTTCCCTATGCCTTGAGCATTTCCTTGTAATATATTTATAGTATATAAAATTATTCTATTTTTTATTACTGATTCTTGTTTATTAAACAGTTTTAAATTCAAAATCACTTGTTTCCCTATGTTTTCTTCAACTAATATTTTCTTATATATTTGCCCTGTTAATTTATCTAAAAAATCATTTTCTTCACTTGCAATATCTGAAAGTCTATTTATGCTCATTATAATATTAGGATTAAATTCTTCCTTTATAAATGGTATTAATAGGTTTCTTACTTTATTTCTTGTATAATCATTTTCAAAATTTGTTTTATCTATTCTTGGTTTTAATTCATACTCTTTGCAGTATTTCTCTATTTCTTCTCTTGTGGTATTAATCAATGGTCTTATAAATTTTTTATTTCTAATTGGTCTTATTCCTTTCAATCCTGAGGTTCCACTACCTCTAATAAGATTCATTAATACTGTTTCTGCATTATCATTTGCTGTGTGTGCTGTTGCTATTTTATTTGAATTTGTCTTTACTAATATCTCTTCAAAAAAACCATATCTTACTTCCCTGCCTGTTTCCTCCGTACCTTTTTTCTGTTCTTTTGCCTCTTTTTGAATATCTATGCTTAGAACATAAACTTCTATATTTTTTTCTTTACAATAATTTACTACAAAGTCTTCATCTGATTTTGCTTCATCCCTGATGTTATGATTTATATGTGCAGCAATAATATCAAATTTTAGTGGTATTGTTTCGTCATTTTTTATATCATTTAATACATTTATTAGGCTTATTGAGTCTGGACCTCCTGAAAGTCCTATAACAATTTTATCACCGTTTTGTATTAAATTGTATTTGGTTATTGTATTTAGGATTCTTTCCTTAAACATTCTTACCTCCTTTTTATAAAAGGGCACGGTGCGACTTTAACCCCTACAATTAATTATTCTTCTCGGTATCTCTCTATATTGGCAAATTTTGTATAACTTGGCATCCATAAAAGTTCTGCTGTTCCTACTGAACCACTTCTATTCTTTGCTATTATTACTTCTGCTATATTCTTATTTTCGCTTTCATCATTATAATAATCATCTCTATACAAAAACATAACAATATCTGCATCCTGCTCAATTGACCCTGATTCACGTAAGTCTGATAGCATTGGTCTATGGTCGCTACGCTGCTCTGCCGCTCTTGATAATTGTGATAATGCAATTACAGGTATATTAAGTTCTTTTGCTAATATCTTTAGCGAACGACTTATTTCTGAAATTTCCTGTTCACGACTAGCATTTTTTTTGTTTCCACTTCCTTGTATTAGTTGTAAATAATCTATTATTATTAATCCAATATTTTTTTCTAATTTTAATTTTCTTGCTTTTGCTCTTATTTCAGTTATTGATATTCCCGCTGTATCATCTATATACATATCTGATTCTGATAATGGTCCTAGTGCTTCTACTATTTTTATCCAATCGTTCTCTTCTATTTTTCCTGTTTTTAATTTATTGCTATCTACCATTGCTTCACTGCACAGAATTCTATTTACTAATTGTTCCTTAGACATTTCTAAACTAAATACTAGTACTGGAGTGTTATATTTAGTTGCAGCATTTGTTGCAATGTTTAATGCAAATGCTGTTTTTCCCATTGCAGGTCTTGCCGCTAAAATTATAAGTTCTGAATTATGAAAGCCTGCTGTTCTTAAATCTAAATCAGCAAATCCAGATGGTACGCCTGTAATTCCTTCTTTTTGATTGTATAGTCTTTCAAGTTGTGCAAATGAATCTAACAATACATCTTTTATTGCAAAAAATCCTGTTTGATTTCTGTTTTGCATTAAATCAAAAACTTTTTTCTCTGCTTGATCCATAACTGCATTTACTTCTTGTGTCTCATCATAACCTAATGTAATTAACTCATTAGATGTTTTTATTAAACTTCTTAGTACAGATTTTTCTTCTACGATTTTTATATATTTATCAACATTTGCTGTAGTTGGCACTTTTTCTGGTAAATCGGCCAAATATTCAAGTCCTCCAACCACGTCAAATTTACCAATAGATAATAACTCATCTTTTACAGTTATAATATCTATTGGTTCTGGCTTATTATACAGATTTATCATTGCTTCAAATATAGCTTTGTTATCTTCTCTATAAAAATCTTCTTTTTTTAAAACTTCAATAGCAGCAATTACAGCGTCTTTATCTGTTAACATACTTCCTAGTACTGCTTGTTCTGCTTCTATATCATTTGGCGGGATTTTGGCTACTGGCATTTTTCTTACCTCTTTATAATATTATTACATTCTTTAATCTACAACTGATACTGTTAATTTACCTACAACACCTTCAAATAATTTTACATCTAATATATATGTGCCCAAGTTTTTTATTTGCTCATTCATGACTATCTTCTTTTTGTCTACTTTTATATTAAATTGTTTTTCAAGATTGTCTGCAATTTCTTTTGATGTTATACTTCCAAAAGTCTTTCCTTTTTCTCCTGCTTTTGTTGTTATTTTTAATACTATATTCTTCATTTTTTCTTGCGTCTTTTTTGCCTCTTGACATTCTAAATCTTTTTTATGTTTTTCTGATGCTTTTCTTGCATTCAATAAATTTATGTTTTGTGCATCCGCTGGAACAGCTAACTTCTTAGGGAACAAGTAGTTTCTAGCATATCCATCACTTGCATTTATAACCTCGTTTTTTTTACCTACACCTTTTATATCTGCATTCAATATAACCTTCATTTATGTTCTTCTCCTTTCAAAAAGCGTTTTTTTGCTCAATTTGAACCTTCTGCAAAATATTCATTTATTTTTTCTATCAAAATGTTTTTCGCCTCATCTAATGTTATTCCTTCTAACTGAGCTCCAGCAACTCCCATATGTCCGCCTCCGCCCAATTTCTCTAGTATTAATTGTACATTTATATCTCCGATTGAACGACCGCTTATACATACTTTATTATTTTGAACTCCTAATACAAATGAAGCTGTAATGTTATTTATTGTTAATAATTCATCTGCTGATTTTGCACAAATTAAGTTACTGTTTTCATCCTCTTTATCATACACTGAAATTCCAATTGTATTTTTTATTATTTCAGAGTTCTTTACTACATCTGCAATTACATTGTAGCTTTCTAAATCACTTTGGAACCATTTCTTTACTTTTAATATATCGACATTATTTTTTCTTAAATATGCTGCTGCCTCAAATGTTCTTACTCCTGTCTTAAACGTAAAGTTTTTTGTATCAACCATTATTCCTCCATATAAACTTTCTGCCTCAAATGTAGTAAGATTTATTTCATTTGTAGTATATTGTAATAACTCAGTAACTAATTCTGATGCTGATGAAGCATATACTTCATGGAAGGTTAATGTTGCATTTTCAATATAATCTGGGCTTCTTCTATGGTGGTCTATTACAACTATTTTATTTACTTTTTCTAATAGTTCTGGAACCTCCACATAATTTTTCTTATTGGTATCTACAATTATTAATAGTGTATTGTCTTCAACCTCTTCTAATGCTTGGTTCTTGTCTATTATTATATTTTTATAATCTTCCTCTTCCTTTACAGCCTCCATAAAGTCCTGTAATGTTGAACCATAAGTATTATTTATTATTTTAACTTGTTTTCCTATATTCTTCGCAAACTTACATATGCCTATACTTGATCCAATTGAGTCAATATCTCCATTTACATGTCCCATTACCATTATGCTATCTGTTTCTCGCATAAGGTCTTCTAGTGCATGTGCAACCATTCTAGCCTTTACTTTTGTTCTTTTTTCTACTTCGATACTTCTTCCTCCAAAGAAACTATATTTACCGTTTTTTCTAACTACTGCTTGGTCTCCTCCTCTTCCTAATGCTATATCCAAAGTAGCTAAAGCTGTTTTATATTTTTCATAATTTGTTTCTCCATCTTGAGAAATTGCTATACTTAATGTTATTTGTAATGGTCCTTCTATTTCTATATCTTTTACTGTATCTAGAATTTCGAATTTGTTATTTTTTAATTTTTCTAAATATTTTTGTTCAAACACTAATATATATACATCTCTATCACTTTTAATTGCTATTCCCTTTGTGGTTTCTGTCCACTTGTATATATTTTTTTCTAATTTTGCAAGCACTTGTGGTTTTTCCTCTGTTGTCAATCCTTTCATTGTTTCTTCATAATTATCAATAGATATAATTCCAACACATGATTTAGACTCTTCATATTTTTTATTTATTGCTAAAACTTGAGTGTTATCAATAAAATACAATACTACCATGTATTCTATTCTTTTCTTTATACCTTTTTGTTTTTTCCTAATACATTCTCCTATTATTTCGTAATTTTTTTTCCCTATTTTTATTTGCTTATTTATTGATTTTTTTGTTTCATCACTTTCAACATCGGCTTTGATTTCCTTAGCCAAATTGTTTAGAATATTTTTAATGTCAACATTTCCAAATTCATTCATGAAGCTTATACTTTTCCATACTATTGCCCCATCAGTTTCAATAATAACCAATGGGAATGGTGAGTTAATAAGTGTATTCTTTGCAGTCGAATCTATACTAAAAGTTAATTCTTCTATATGTTGGCTAATCTCTGTAGTTTTCTTATTATCTGTCCAATATGTATAGGCTAAAATCAATACAAACATTATTATTGATGGTATTATGAAGATAATGTTTTGAATACATAATACAATCAATATAACTGCTATAATTGCAAGATATATTTTATTTTTAACAAATATCTTTTCTATTGTATTTTTGTTATTAGGCATAAACTCCTCCTTTTATAATATTAAATATTTTACACCAATATTTATCATTTGTCAAATTACAAAAGGGCACGGTATACCGTGCCCTTACAAGCGACATTGTTGTTCTTATTGTTCTAATTCTGTTTTTACTTGTGTTATTTCTTGTGGTGTTGCTGGCCCCGCTGGTTTGTAATATCCCTTATTTTGAGCAACCCTATATAATTCATATTGAAAGCTCTCACAACTATTTCTAATTTGTTGTATAGTGCTTCTTAGTTGTACGTTCTCTGCTTCTGAAATTACGCCTTGATATGTTGTTAATTCTGCCTTTACTCCATCTAAAATATCATTAACCATTGTTTTTTCTTCCATTCTCTTTTCTCCTCCTTTAATTATTTAAAAACATCATTAATTTTTGTTTTGTGTTTAACGCATCTTGTGCAGATTTTGTAAAAATCTGCTTAATTTGTGGATCAACTGCCTGTGATGCATATGCGTTTAATTTTTCATATGAAGTCTCTTGTGCCCCAATTAGATGTCTTAGGTTTTGAAGTTCAATTTGACTTAAATTTGCCATTTTTACCAATTCCTTTCTTTTTTGTTTCATATATATTATTTACAGTTTATCTTAATTTATACAATTTTATTTAATATTGTAGGGTCGCCGAAGTCGGCGACCCGAAACAATAATTATTGGATATTTGCGAGTCGCCTAGGAGTGCGACCCCTACAGAGTGTAAAATGTATTAAAATTATTCTACAATGTCATTCTAATATTTCTAACCCTGCATATTTTGCCATTAATCTTTTGTGTCCTACTTTTTCAAAGGCTATATCTACTTTGTAATCGTCGCCTTCTTGCTCTATGTAGTTTATTGTTCCTTCACCAAATTTCTTATGATACACTTTTACTCCTGCTTTATATTTTGATATGTCTACATTTGGTGTAGCTGGCTTTTTGTTTAGATTATTTAAGAAACTTTCTGCACTTCTAAATCCAAAGCTTTGACCATTTGAGCTAATTTCAATAGGTTTTTTCTCTCCAAAAGCATATGTTGTTACCCAATTACTTGTTTTTCTTCCATATTTCCAATTATATTCAGAGTCTCCTGAAGAGCTTTCTTGTTTTGCTTCAAATATATCTTCATATCCTTCTAACATTCCTTTTGGTATTTCTTTCATAAATCTAGATATTGCATTACATGATGTTGAGCCAAATATTGTCCTGGTTCTTGCACATGTTAAATATAATCTTTCTTTAGCTCTTGTCATTCCTACATAGCATAGACGTCTTTCTTCTTCAAGTTCTGACTCTTCTTGAACTGACTTGTAGCCTGGGAAAATCCCTTCTTCCATTCCAACTAAGAATACTACTGGAAATTCTAGTCCTTTTGCACTATGCAATGTCATAAGTGTTACTTGATCCTGATTTTCGTCTACTTCATCAACATCTGATGATAAAGTTATTCCCTCTAAGAATTCTGCCAAAGTGTTTTCTGCTGATTCTTTTTCAAATTCCATTGCAACTGTTAATAATTCCTCTAAGTTTTCTATCCTTGCCTGTGCCTCAATTGTGTTTTCATTTTCTAGTGCCTTTGTATATCCAGTTACATTTAAAGTTAATTTTATAAGTTCTGATATTGGAAGTTTATCTTTTTTTAAGATTAATCCCTCTATTTGCTCAATAAATTCTCTTGAGTTAGCATATACTCTATTTAAACCATATTCTGCAGAATTCTTTATTATCTCATACATAGATTTTTCTGTCTGTTCTGACAATTCTTGAACTTTATCTAAACTTGTTTTTCCTATGCCTCTTTTGGGCTCATTTATAATCCTTCTTAAACTTATATTATCATTTTGATTATGTATAAGTCTTAAGTAAGCCATTGCGTCTTTAATTTCTTTTCTTTCATAGAATTTCAATCCACCGATAATTTTATATGGGACATCTTCTCTTCTTAGAATATCCTCTATGCTACGTGATTGAGCATTCATTCTATATAATACTGTAAAGTCTGCATATTTCATTTTATCTTGATATTTTAAATGTTCTATTTGATTTACTACATAGGTAGCTTCATCATATTCATTATCAGCCCTATATCCTGTAACTAAAGTGCCTTCTTCATTTTCAGTCCATAACTCTTTTTTATATTTTGTAGGATTATTCTTTATTACTGCATTTGCAACATTTAGAATACTTTTTGTACATCTGTAATTTTGCTCTAATTTTATTACCTTCGTGCCTACAAAATCTTTTTCAAAATTTAAGATGTTTGATATATCTGCACCTCTAAATGAGTAAATTCCTTGATCATTATCTCCAACAACTGTTATATTTCCATGCGTTGCTGCAAGTAGTGTTATTAATGTAAATTGAGCTTTATTTGTATCTTGATATTCGTCTACTAATATATATTTAAATTTGTTTGAATAATATTCTAGTACCTCTGGTTCTTGCATAAGAATTTTTATTGTTAAATTTATAATGTCATCAAAGTCTAGTGCATTATTTTCTTTTAGTCTTTTTTGATATAATGCATATATTTTTGCTATCGTCTCTTTCCTAAAGTCATTAAATGTTCTATTTGCATAATCTTCAGGCGTTAACATTTCATTCTTTGCATTACTTATTTCATACATTACACTTTTATCTGTAAATAACTTATCATCTATATTTAGTGTTTTTAAGCAATCTTTCACCAAGCTTTTTTGGTCGGATGTGTCAAAAATTATAAAAGATGTATCATATCCTATTCTATCTATAAATTTTCTTAACATTCTCACACAAATAGAATGGAAAGTTCCTATCCAGATGTCACTTGCTACATTCTCTAATAGTGCTTCTGTTCTAATTTTCATTTCGTTTGCTGCTTTATTTGTAAAGGTTATTGCTAATATATTCCATGGCAAAACTTTTTTTTCTTTTATTAAATATGCTATTTTATGTGTTAATACTTTTGTCTTTCCGCTTCCCGCCCCTGCAATTATAAGGCAAGGTCCTTCTGTTGTAAACACTGCTTCCTTTTGTTTATCGTTTAATCCTTCTATTAGGTTGTCCATTTATTTTCCTCTTTCTTATTTATTATTTTTGTTCTTTTAAGGGCACGGTGCGACCTAAGCCCCTATATTTTATTTAGTATATTTTATCGACCAGATTTTGTCAACACAATTATTAAACAAATTGTTGTTTGT
>CAZWIF010000029.1:0-15270 GCA_964634355.1 uncultured Clostridium sp. | reverse complement strand
ATATGAAAAAGCCAGAATTATTAGCACCAGCTGGGTCTTTTGAGAAAGCTAAGATTGCATTTATGTATGGAGCAGATGCTGTGTATTGCGGTACTGCATCACTTTCTTTAAGAAGTAGAGCTGAAGTAAATGATAATGATTTGGCCGATACAATAAAGTATGCACATGGCATAGGTAAAAAGGTATATGCTGCTATAAATATTTATGCATGGGATGAGACATATGATGAAATAAGAAAGCAAGCTAGGATGTTAAACGAGTTAAAGGTTGATGGTATTATTGCTTCTGATGGAGGGGTTATTGATATATTACAACAGGAGGCTCCGGATATAGATATTCATATAAGCACACAGGCAAATACTGTTAGTGCTCATGATGCTATGTTTTGGTATAGAAATGGGGCTAAAAGAGTAATTTTAGCGAGGGAATTATCAAAAGAACAGATAAAATATATAATTGATAGTACCCCAATTGGATTGGAAACAGAGATTTTTGTGCATGGAGCTTTATGTTTTGGATATTCAGGACGTTGTTTTTTAAGTGATTTTTTAGCATCAAGAAGTGCAAATTTAGGAGATTGCGCTCAAAGCTGTAGGTGGGCATATAATTTATATGTAGAAGAAAAAAATAATCCAGGAAACTTAATGCCGGTAGAGTATGATGAAAAAGGGACTTATATATTTTCTTCAAAAGACTTATGCTTGTTAAAAGAAATACCTGAAATAATTGATATGGGTGTTGATAGTTTAAAGATAGAAGGAAGATTAAAAACAGAATATTACCTTGCAAGCGTTATAAATGCTTATAGAAATGCAATAGACGATTATCTAGAAAATCCAGAAAATTATGATTACACAAAATATTTAAATGAAATAGATAAAGTTAAAACAAGAAGCTTGACTACTTTCTATTTTAATGATAGAAATAATAAAGACTTCCAAGAATTTGAGGGAAAGCAATATAATCCAGATTACGAATTCGGAGGAAAGGTTGTTGAGTATAATACAAATAGATCTGTTATAGAAATCAAAAATAAGTTAACAGTTGGAGATACTTTAGAAATAATAATACCTGGAACGATTGATGTTCATAAATTTGATATTGACAAATTATGGGATTATGAAACAGAAGAAGAGATAGACGATGTAAGCCCTGGAAAGGCTGGTCAAAAAGTAAGAATTAAGCTACCAATAAAATGTGAAAAAGATTGGATTATTAGGAGAAAAAAATGAGTGATATAAATGTTTATACAGGACCAATGAAGTCTGGGAAAAGTCAAAAAATAATAAATGAAGCATATAGACAGATAATTGCAGGGAAAAAAATTCAAATGTTTAAACCGAGCATAGATACTAGAGAGAATGAATGTGTTGCAGATAGAAATGGAAATAAATTGATAGCTGTGAATATAAAGGATATAGAAGAAATCAAAATGTATGATGCAGATGTTTATATAATTGATGAATTCCAATTTTTAGATGGAAGTGTAAATGTTATTCAGGACATGGCATCTCAAGGAAAAAAATTTTTTATTGCTGGTTTAAATCTAACGGCAGAGAAGAAGCCATTTGGAAAAATGGGAGATTTATTATGCGTATCTGACAATGTTCAGATGTTAACTTCAATTTGTGAAGTATGTAAAAATGACAATGCTATATATACATATTGTAAAGAACATAAAGACACTGATATATTGGTTGGAGATAGTCAATACTTACCTGTATGTCGAAATTGCTATCAAAAACTAATTAATGGTATTATAACAGTATGAATAATAAGGCGGATTAGATTTATTCTATCGCCTATTAAGTTATAAATAAAAAAGAAAGGAGCTGAGATTTTATGTTAAAAGAGGAGGAGTTAAAATTACGAACAATAGAAGCTATTGAATGGATAAAAACTTATGTACATAATTCTGGAGCCAAAGGAGTAGTGATAGGAGCTAGTGGTGGAAAAGATTCGGCAACGGTGCTAGCAATGAGTGTTAAAGCTTTGGGGAAAGAAAATGTAGTTGCTGTATCCATGCCATGTAATTCTATTGCCAGTGACTTTGATGATGCGAAACTTGTTGCAGATACATTTGGAGTAAGCTTTATAAAAAATGATTTGACAGAGAGTTATGTAAAATTTGAAGAGGAACTAAATAAATCTGCAAAAGAGTTGGGAGTAAAAGAAATTACAAGAGAGGCTAAAATAAACATAAAACCACGTTTAAGAATGGCAACGTTGTATGCAATAGCTCAGAGTTTGGGATATCTGGTTATAGGAACTGGAAACTTGTGTGAGGCAATGGTTGGTTATACTACAAAATGGGGAGACAGTGCCGCTGATTTTAATCCAATAGGAAACTTTACTGTACAAGAAGTTTTGGCTATTGGAAAGATGTTAGGAGTTCCAGAGAGAATAATAAGCAAACCACCTAATGATGGCTTGGGAGGACAGACAGATGAGGAAAAATTAGGAGTTAAATATGTGCAAATTGAGGAAATGATTGAGACAGGGAATACAGATTTTGAAGCTAAAAAGATTATAATTCAGAAATTTAATTCATCAAAACATAAAAGAGTACCCGTACCAGTATTTACATTTGAACGCAAGAATTATTTGTTAGGAGAAAGGAATTAATAATGAATCAGGAAAAATTAGAACTAATAATAGATTTCTATGAATTTACTATGTCAAATGGATATCTATTAAAAAATATGAATGATATTGCATATTTTGATGTATTTTTTAGAAAGGTTCCAGATAAGGGTGGATATGCAATTATAGCAGGATTAGAACAAGTTATTGAATTTGTAGAAAACTTAAAATTTGATAAAGAAGATATTGAGTATTTAAGAAGTAAAGAGATTTTTTCGGAAGAATTTTTAAAATATTTAAAAGATTTTAAATTTAGCGGAGATATATGGGCAATACCTGAAGGAACTGTCGTGTTTCCTGGAGAACCTTTAATTACTGTTAGAGCACCAATAATAGAAGCACAATTATTAGAAACAATGCTACTCCTTATTATAAATCATCAAAGTTTAATTGCAACCAAAACAAATAGGATAGTTAGAGAGGCAGCAGGAAGACCTGTTATGGAATTCGGAGCAAGACGTGCACATGGAACTACAGCGGCAGTATATGGAGCAAGAGCAGCCATAATAGGTGGAGCTGTTGGAACATCCTGCACTTTAACAGCTAAAATGTTTAACGTACCAGCAAGTGGAACAATGGCGCATAGCTGGATTCAAAGTTTTGACACTGAATATGAAGCTTTTAAGACATATGCAGAAATTTATCCTAATGGATGTACTCTATTAGTAGATACATATAATACCTTAGAAAGTGGTGCGCCAAATGCCATAAAGGTGTTTGATGAAATTTTAAAACCAAAAGGAATAAGACCAGCAGCGGTAAGACTTGATAGTGGGGATTTAGCATATCTTTCAAAAAAGGTAAGAGTTATGTTAGACGAAGCTGGTTATGAAGATTGCAAAATATGTGTTACTAATTCACTAGATGAATATCTAATTGCATCTTTACTAAAACAAGATGCTAAAGTAGATTCATTTGGAGTAGGTGAGAACTTAATAACTGCCAAAAGTGATGCTGTATTTGGCGGAGTTTACAAATTAGTAGCCATTGAGAAAAATGGAAAAATAATACCTAAAATAAAGATAAGTGAAAATGTTGAAAAAATTACAAATCCAAGTTTTAAGAAGGTATATAGATTTTATTCAAAGAATACAAATTATGCTCTTGCAGATGTTATAACACTTGCTGATGAAAAAATAGATGCAAGCCAATATGAAATTTTTGATCCACAGGCCACATGGAAGAGGAAGACTTTAAGAAATTACTATGTTAAACCGCTTCTTGAGAAAATTTATGAAGGAGGTAAATTAATATATAAGTCTCCTGAATTAACAAACATTGCTAAATATGAAAAGGAGCAACTTAATACGATTTGGGATGAAGTTAAGCGTTTGGATAATCCTCAAAAATATTATGTGGATTTATCTAAAGAATTATGGGAACTGAAGGAGAAAATGTTAGAAAATAAATAAAATAATATAAAAAGGAGGAATTTAATATGTTAAGACATGTGCTAAGTGCTGGACAATATTCTAGAAAGGATTTAGAGGAAATCTTTGATTTAGCACACAATATAAAAGAAAATCCAAAAGCATATTCAAAAGCAATTGAGGGAAATGTAGTAGCAACCATGTTTTATGAACCAAGCACAAGGACAAGATTATCTTTTGAGACAGCAGTATTAAGGTTGGGAGGACAAGTTATTTCAACAGAAAATGCTTCAGCTAATTCTTCAGTAAAAAAAGGTGAAACATTAAAAGACACTGTTAGAGTATTGCAAAATTATGCAGATGCAATTGTTATAAGGCATTCTGATGTGAATTCAGCAATAGACGCAGCAAGTGTTGCTACAGTTCCAATATTAAATGCGGGGAGCGGAAAAGGAGAGCATCCTACTCAAGCTTTGTTGGATATGTATACAATAAGAGACAAAAAAGGTAATATAGACGGAGCTAAAGTGGCTATTTTAGGGGACTTAGTGTATGGAAGAACAATACATTCATTAATAAAATTATTAGCATTATATGATAATATTAAAATCTATGGATTAAGTAAAAAAGATTTTATGCTTCCACAAGAATATGTTGATTTTCTTAAAGAAAAAAATATTCCTTATACAATATGCAATTCTTTTAACGAAATTCCAAGTAATGTTGACGTTTTATATCATACGAGAATTCAACAAGAGAGATTTGAAGGAGACTTTGGTAAAGAGGAGTTTATAATTAATAAGGAAACTTTAAGTAAATTTTCGGAAAACACGATTGTTCTTCATCCGTTACCAAGAACGGGAGAAATATCTGAGGATATTGATGATGATCCAAGAGCACTATATTTTGAACAGGCTAGAAATGGGTTGTATATTCGTATGGCATTATTATTACAGGCATTAAATAAAGATAAATAATACAAAAACAAGGAAAACAAATATTATGACATCTAAAAGAAAAGAGTAATAGAATATACTTATAAGAAGCAAATTTGCGTAAAATATTACATGAATATTACACGAATATTACAATAATAATACATTTTTTATAAAATATTGTTTAAAAAAATTTATTATGATACAATAATTGTAATTAACAGTTAAAAAAGAAATTAAGGGGGGGAAATTAAAAGTGACTAAAAAAAATAATAAACTGAAGATTTTATTTGTATTTCTGTTTATGATATTTGCGTTAGTGTTTTCTATAAGTTATGTAAGTGGAAGAACTTCACAAGAATTAGTAGCAATAGAAGAGTCAGAGGAACATAGAGCATGGGCAGAATTATCGGATGAAGAAAAAGAACAAACAATTGAGCCTGCTTATAGTTCAATAAATTTTATACAGAGTGTAAAAAGATCAACATATAATACACTATTAAAGGCTTCAACAACTACAAGCATAGGAACAAGTTATGACTTAAGGACTGCTTTAAATAGTATTATAGTTAAAAATCAAGAGATAACGGGATCCTGTTGGGCTTTTGCTGGTTCATCAATGATAGAAACATCAATAGCAAAAACATATAATAAAACCTCATCAGAGTATTCACCTATGCATATGGATTATTATACTGCTAATATCTATAATAGGGAAGTTGGAGACGGTGGAAATTTCAATATTTTATTGGCTTATCTTGCAAATGGATATGGCCCTGTATATGAAAGTGATTTACCTTTTAGTAGTGTATATGATGTGTATACAAATACAGATAGTGAGTATGGATTAGCAGCCATAGAAAATGTTGATACTTCTCAAGAGACAAAAGCAAAGGTAAGTGATGTAACATTGTTTGCTAGCATATACAAAAGTTATGATAGTTCAACAGGAACAGTTACTTATAAAGATAGCTCTTCCTATTTTGGAGCTACAACGTATACAACAGATGAAGTAGAAGCTATGAGAAACTTAATAAAACAACATATACAAGAAGATGGTGCTGTAGAGGCTTCATTCTATTCAGACATACAAGTAGATAGCGAAGGAAATTATTCATCAAAAGGTGGATATTATAATCCAGAAACAAATGCTTATTATTATGATGGCTCAAAATCAATGAACCATGCGGTTACTATTGTTGGTTGGGATGATAATTATAGTAAAACAAATTTTGCTGAAGATAATCAGCCAGCAAATGACGGTGCATATATAGTACTAAATTCCTATGGAGAGGAATTTGGTGAAAATGGATATATGTATGTATCTTATGATGATGCAATAATTGAGAAATCAATATTAGGAATAGATAGTGTAATTGAATATTCTGAAGAGAGTAAAGATTATGATACACAATATACTCGCTCTGAACTTGGGATGAATATAGCAGCTGATATGGTAAATTCTTCTGCTACAGCCTATTTAAGTACGATATATGCAGCAAATGTATATCAAAGAGAAAATAGTACACAATATGAGTATTTAACCAAAGTAGGTTTATATATTTATGAAACAGAAGGGGTCGAAATTTACATAGATTCTGATGATGCTTTATTAGATGACTATACATTGGTATCCTCATATACAGGTTCAGAAGCATTAACACCAGGATATCATACAATTGATATAACACCACAACAATTAACAGGAGACGAATTTGCCATTGTTATAAAATATATAAAAAATGATGATAATACTGGTGGAGCAAATTTACCATTAGAATGTAATTATACTAATAGTGGCATATCTGATACTATAACTATTTTTGATACTGTTACATCACAAGTAGGAGAAAGTTATATTTCAGAAGATGGAGAAACATGGGTTGATATGTATGGATATAATTTAATACAGTCAGCTTCAACAACATATACATTGAAAGATACTAATGCTTGCATTGATGCATATACTATTCTTCAAGAAGCACCTATACAAATTAACGTAACAGGAGTATCTCTAAATAAAATTTCAGAGGAATTATATGTAGGACAGACATCAGCTCTTATAGCTACTGTAACACCAGATAATGCAACAAATCAAAACATTACATGGACAAGTTCTGATACAAGTGTTGCCTCAGTTTCAGATTCAGGTGTTGTAACAGCAATATCAGCAGGAACAGCAACAATAACAGTAACAACGGAAGATGGAGGCTTTACTGCTACATGTGAAATTACTGTTGAAGAAGAGGAAATAGAAACTGTTAATGTAACAGGAGTAATATTAAATAAATCATCAGAAACTATAAAAGTTGGAGAAAATCTTTCTTTAATAGCAACTGTAACACCAGATAATGCAACGAATCAAAACATTACATGGACAAGTTCTAATAACAGTGTAGCAACTGTATCTGGCGGAGTTGTCACAGCAGTTGCAGAGGGAACAACCTTAATCACAGTAACAACAGAAGATGGAGGATATGCTGCTACATGTTCAGTAACTGTCGAAAAAGCTGCTACAGTTGTTGAAACTATTAATGTAACCTCAGTTTCATTGAATGTTTCTAATGTAGAGCTAGAAATTGGAGATGTATATACTTTTGTGGCAACATTAAATCCTTCAAATGCAACAAATAAGAATGTAACATGGACAAGTTCTGACGAATCAATAATAAAAATAAGTGATAATGGCATCTTAACAACAGTGGCAGAAGGAACAGCTACAATAACAGTAACAACGGAAGATGGAGGATACACTGCTACGGCTACAATAACAGTAACAGAAAAAACTAATATGGATGACGACATATATACTGATACTGATAATGATAATAATGATGATAATGATAATGATAATACTGTTGTATCAGGTTCATTACCATACACAGGTGAGAAAATCATAATGATAGGATTAATTTTAATTGTATTTATAACGGGAACTATTTGTATAATAAAAATAATAAAATATAATGTGAAATAAAAATAAAATATGGGGACGTTAACCAAATTTCTAAAATTTGAAATTTAAAAAACGTCCCTATATTTAAATCATATTTAAAATTTCTTCTTTTAATTCTTCTACAATCTGTTCTTGAGGAATTTTCCTAACAATTTTCCCTTTTTTGAATAGAACAGCTTCATTTATACCACCAGCAATTCCTACATCAGCTTCTCTTGCTTCTCCAGGTCCATTTACCGCACATCCCATGACTGCAACTGTTATATCTGATTCTATAGTTTGTAAAAACGCTTCCATTTCCTTTGCAATTGGTATTAAGTCTATTTGTGTTCTCCCACAAGTTGGACAAGCAACCAAAGTAGGAGATTTAGAGTAAAGATTGCAATCTTTTAAAATCTCTTTAGCTACTTTTATTTCATGAACAGGATTATCAGATAAAGAAATTCTTATTGTATTACCTATATTTTCTCTTAATAATACACCTAACCCAATGCTAGATTTAATTGTACCACTAAATGCAGTCCCAGCTTCAGTTATACCTAAATGCAATGGATAATCAAAGGTTTTTGCTGCTTCTTCATATGCAGCTATACATAAATCAAGATTAGATGCCTTAAGTGATATACAAATATCATGAAAATCTAAACTTTCTAGTATATCAACATGACGTTTTGCGCTTTCAACCATTGCTTTGGCAGTAGGACTTCCACCATATTTTTCTAATAAATCTTTCTCAAGAGAGCCTGCATTTACGCCAATTCTGATTGGAATATTTTTTTCTTTACATGCAGTAACTACTTTTTTCACATTTTCTACTGACCCAATATTTCCAGGATTAATTCTAAGTTTATCCACACCACTATTTATAGATTCTAATGCAATTTTATAATCAAAATGTATATCTGCAACAATAGGGATATGTATTCCTTTCTTTATTTCCTTTATTGATTTTGCATCTTCTAAATCTAAACAAGCAACTCTTATAATTTCACATCCCGCATTTTCTAATTCTAAAGTCTGAGCAATTGTAGCTTCTACATCTTTTGTTTTTGTATTTGTCATTGATTGTATAACTACATCATTATTTCCACCTATAAAAACATTACCTACTCTTATTTGTTTTGTATTAGTTCTATTTATCATAGCAAACCTCCTATGTTGCTATTATACTATATAAAAATACAAAATGCTACAAAAAATTCAATATTATGCCAATTAATCAGACCAGGGGAGACAATGGGACGGGGCTTTTGTCGTACACCTGATTTTGAGTAAAAGAAAATATCGAAAAACGATAAAAATATATTGACATTCAAAAATATGTATGATATATATTACATATGAAAAGGAAAACATGGAATGAAAAATATATAGAAGGGAGAATGTGTAAATGGATATTATGGGAGAGAAAGGCATAGGAAACTTATTAAAAATTGTATTACAAATTTGTTTTGTAGGAGGAATAGCTTTTTTAGTATTGTTACCAATTATCTTAATATTAATTGGTAAACATTTGAATGCATTTTGGATTATACTTTATCCAAATGGAGTATGTTTTTTAGTTATTGTGAAGCAATTTATAGGATTATTTAATTCATTAAAAGAAAATAAGCCATTTAGTGAAAATACAGTTAAAAGATTAAAAGTTTCAGGATATGCATCATCAGTAATTACCATTATACTAGGAATAGAAACAATAATGGATATATTATTAGTTAAAGATGAGACATTATTTGCACTAATACTAGGAGCTATATGTATCTTATTTTTAGGAGTATCAATAGCTTTATTTATATTATCAGAATTGTTTAAACAAGCAACAAATTATAAAAGTGAGAATGATTTAACAATATGAGACAATGGGACGGGGTTTTTGTATCACTAAGTTCTAAAGAAAGGAAGATAACACATGTCAATAATAGTTAATTTGGATGTAATGTTAGCTAAAAGAAAAATGTCATCACAAGAATTGGCAGAAAGAGTAGGCATCACTCAAGCTAATCTCTCTATTTTAAAAACAAATAAAGCAAAGGCTATCCGCTTCTCAACTTTAGATAAGATTTGTGAAGTGTTGAATTGTAAGCCTGGGGATATTTTAGATTATAATAAATAATGAGGGGAGTTATAAATTATGGAAATTTTAGGAAGTTTAATAATAGCAATATTACAATCGATATTGTTTTATGGAAAAGAAATCGGAATATCAATGGTTATATTTACCTTGATAGGTACAGGTATAATATGGTATATCTTAAATAAGAAAGATAAAATAGTAAATAAGAAATCTATGATATTAATGATACCAATTATATTATTAAGCATTACGTATTTAGTTTTTGCTAATAGAACATTTTATGTAGCTAATATTATTGTAATATTTATGCTAATAATTATAATGTTTATAATTGCTACTATGAAAAAGAATTATTTTAGAGAGTATATATATGATTCATTAAGTTTGATTAAAATTACAATAAGCGAAATAACAACTGCAAAAAATTTAACTAATAGAACAATTAAAAATAGTATTAAGACAAATTCGAAGATTTATAGTAATAATATTAAAAAAGTAGCAACTTCTCTATTTATTGTATTTGTTGTTGTAGGAATTGTTATTATGTTATTAGCTTCAGCAGATAGTATATTTGCAAGTATTTTCTCAGACTTAAGTAATTTTTTTAAGAATATAAGTGTAAAAAGTATAGGAAGTTTAATTTTAAGAGTTATTATATTTATAATTGTATATTTGATAGCATTAAGTTTGATTTTGGTTATACAAAAAAAACGAAATAGTATTAAAGAGCTTAAGTCAATTAATAATGATAAATTTACAATTAAAGTACTTTTAGTAGTGTTAAATGTAGTTTATTTAGTATTTTGTTTTATTCAAATAAAATCTTTGTTTGCGCAGATAAATTTAGCAGGAACATTTAATTATGCACAATATGCAAGAAGTGGATTTTTCCAATTAATGATAGTTTCGTTCATAAATTTCAAATTGATCCTTATATCTAATAAGGATAATGAAAAAAGGGAAACATTTATCAAAATATTGAATTTATTTCTGGTTGTATTTACTATAATTATCGTAGCATCATCCATGTATAGGATGTATATGTATGAAACGGAATATGGATATACTTATTTAAGAATTTTTGTATATATAATTCTAGCAACAGAATTAATAATCTTTTTACCTACTACAATTTATATTTTCAAATCAAAGTTTGATTTGTTGAAGTGGGTAGGAATAATTGGATTATGTGTATATGTAGGAATTAACTATACAAATTTAGAGAGCATAATAATAAATAGAAATATAAGCAATACAAAAGTAGATATAGACTATGAATATATTGGTGATATTGCAACTAGTGATAGTTATAATCTTTTAGAAGAATTGTTAAATGAGGATGCTTCAAAAGTAAATGCTATAGGCAAATATGAAATAGCTAAAATTCTAATAAAAATCACAGATAATTCACAGGAGATGTACTGGCAAGAGTTTAACATCTCTAAACATAGAATAAAGGATAATAGTCTACTAAATACTATTGATATAGAGACTTTAGAGGAGGAGGCTTTTAAATTAGAGCAATCCATAAAAAAGAGTAAAGAGAGTTCTTCTAGTATTTACTTGTATGATGAGATGATAAATAAAAAAGAAGGATACAGGGTATATCAAGTAGATAAAGCATCTGGAGATGCTTTATGGAGGATTGACAAAACAACTAATGGAGGAACAGATTATCTTACAATTAATACAATAGAGGTAAAGACTGCAAGCACAATCGAATTCTTCAAAGATGGGATAGGTTTTTTAACAATTCCAGATAGTGTACAATGTGGAGAAGCTGATTTATACATAACAACAGATTCAGGAAAAAACTTTACAAAAATAGAATTTCCTGACGGAGAATTTACATTATCAAATCCAGAAGGAAAAGCATGGGCAGATTGCTATGATTACTTTTATTTGCCTACTCTAGAAAGTGATGGAACGTTAACTGTATTGGTTTCTGGGGGATATGAAGGAGGATATAATAGTGGATTAACAAGAGCGAAATATATATCAAGTGATAGTGGAAAAACATGGGAATTTGTTAGCGAAATATTTAAATAAAATGTAGAGATGTTTACTGAGATGGGGAGTATTACATACAGTAATGCTCATGTTATAAAACATTATGGGGTGCATGGTATGCACCCATAATGTTTTATATATTTTTACATGCTTTAACTCTTAAAATTCTTTTATCCTGACATTTCTCAACCTTGTAAGTAATTTTTTCAGTTTCTATTATAGGTTTCTCTTTTTCATTAGGTATTCTTCCAAGTTCTTCTATTAAGTAACCTGAAAGAGTATCGTAATCTCCTTCTGGAATTTCAGTGTCTAATATTTTTTCCACTTCATATAAAGCAATAGTACCATTTAATATAAAAGTATTTTCATCTATTTGCTTAAATTTTTCTTCTATTTCATCATATTCATCATATATCTCACCAACAATTTCCTCTAATATGTCTTCCATAGTAACAATTCCTGATGTACCACCATACTCATCTATTACAATAGCTATTTGTTTCTTATTTTTACGTAATTCTGCAAATAGTTCATTAACCAATTTAGTCTCTGAAACATAATATGCCTTTTTTACTAATCCTTTTATCTTTGCGTTTTTATTTTTTTGAGATACTAGAATATCTTTAACATATACTATACCCTTTATTTCATCAATTGTTTCATTGTAGACAGGTATTTTACTATATCTACAATCTTCTGATAGTTCGTCTATAACATCTGAAATAGAGGAGTTAATATCCAAAGCAAATATTTCTGTTCTAGGAACCATTATTTCTGATACAACTTTGTCATTAAACTCAAAGACATTATTTATCATTTCTTTTTCTTCTTTATCAATAGTACCTTTTTCTTCACCTACATCTACCATCATTCTTATTTCTTCTTCTGTTACGGTTTCTTCTTCTTCTCCAGATACACCAAAGAGTTTTGAAACTATATTAGTCGAAAAGGTAAGAAATTTAACAAATGGAGAGGCTATTATTGAAAGTACTCTGATTACCCTTATACTTCCAAAAGCAATTTTTTCATAGTTATTCATTGCGAGCCTTTTGGGAACTAATTCTCCAAAAATTAGTGTGAAATATGATAATATAACTGTAATAATTATTATTGAAACATTAGTCCATACAGAAACACTTACCATGGGGAATAGGTTATTTAAAAGTGGTGCAAGCCTTCTCGCAAAAGACTCAGACGCAAATGCACTTGATAAAAAGCCCGCTAAAGTAATACCTATTTGTATTGTTGCTAAAAATTTGCTTGGATCTTTTAACATTGACTGAATACTTTGGGCTTTTTTATTTCCTTCTTTAGCTTGTTTTTCTATTTTAGCATCATTTAATGATATAAAAGCTATTTCCGATGCCGCAAAAAAAGCATTTAATAGTATTAATATTAATAAAACTAGTAGTTGAAATAGCATATTTTATCTACTCCTTTTTATTTAATTTTTCCTAATTCTTATATTTTATCATAATTATTTATAAAACATTACTAATATAACATTTATAAATATAATTGTCAAACCTCAGAGATAGAAATTCAGGGTAATTTCATGGAATAATACAATTCTGTAAATGCTTCTGCAAAAGTACTATTTGCCGTGTCTTTAGAAAATATTGTATAATTTGCTTGAATATGATAAAATTATACTATTGTAAAGCATATAAGGAGAAAATAAAATGCAAAACAAAATACCAAAATTTCTATATCAGAAATTATTAGATCAATATGATGAGGACATTGTTAGTAAAATAATAAAAGGATATTCAGTTAAAAGACCAGTGACACTTAGAATAAACACATTAAAATCAAATTATGACAATATAAAAAATATACTTGCAAAATCAAGTGTTAAATTTAAAGAAGTTCCATGGAGTAGGGAAGCACTAATAATAGAAGAATTAGATGAACATGAAATAAGGAAAATGGATATTTACAAAAATGGAGAAATATACCTACAAAGCCTGTCTTCTATGTTACCAGCTATTATTCTAGCACCTAAAGAGAATGAAAATATATTAGACATGGCAGCAGCACCAGGAGGAAAAACTACACAAATGGCTGCATTATCTGGAGATAAAGCGCTAATAACTGCATGTGAGAAAAATAAAATAAGAGCAGATAGATTAAAATATAATATTGAGAAACAGGGTGCAAATAGAGTGAATGTCTTGGTACAAGACGCAAGAGCTTTAGACAATTATTTTTCTTTTGATAAAATTTTACTAGATGCTCCTTGTAGTGGAAGTGGAACGATCAATATAGAAAATGAAAAATTAGAAAGAGTATTTACTGAGGAATTAGTACAAAGGTCGATTTTCATTCAAAGGGAATTAATAAAGAAAGCATTGACTATTTTAAAACCAGGAAATGAAATGGTTTATTCAACTTGTTCAATACTGTCATGTGAGAATGAAGATAATTTGGAAGGATTATTAAAATCTAAAAAGATAGAGATTATACATATTCATGAGAAATTGTTTGAAGGATTACCATTATTGCCTTCTAAAATAAAGGGTACAATAATTGTAGCCCCAAATGAATTGTACGAAGGGTTCTTTGTTGCTAAAATAAAAAAAGTCAATTAAAATCAAAAGTTAGCCTTGACAAACATATTGCTATGTATTATAATGTTAGCCGAAGTTAACTTGAAAGGAAGATATATAATGATATCTAAAGCGTCGGAAGAGTATTTGAAGATTATGTATGTATTAAAAAAACAAAATGGAAATATAAGAGTTACAGATGTTGCTAATAAAATGAATTGTACGAAGCCAAGTGTCAATAAAGCAGTAAACAATTTGAAAGAAGAGGGCATGCTAAACTATGAGTCATATGGAACTATTGAGTTGACTAAAGCGGGAGAAGATTTAGCAAAGAAAATACTTGAAGCCTATGATATTGTTTATCTATTTTTAAAAGAAGTTCTTAATTTAGAGCCAAGTGAAGCTGAACAAGAAGCAGAGAGAATTAAATTAGCAATAACTGACAATACTATAAATAAATTGGCTAAATATGTTCACAAAGTTTTAGATTTAAGTAATTTAGATTGTAATTATGATGTTAATAAAGAAAGATGTAGGAGTTGCGCTAAACGATTAAATATTAATAATGAAAGGAAATTAAAATGAATAAAAGTTTATTAGAAATAAAAGATTTATATGTAAGTGCAGAAGATAAGGAAATCTTAAAGGGGATTAATTTAAGTATAAATAAAGGAGAAATACATGTTATAATGGGACCAAATGGTTCAGGAAAAACGACAACAGCAAATGCTAT
>CAZWIF010000028.1:8785-15872 GCA_964634355.1 uncultured Clostridium sp. | reverse complement strand
TTCCTATGTTTACCAATATACAACATTTTTAAATAAAATACAAGCGAACAAAACATTTTTATATCTAACTACTTATGTTAGATGTTATTAGATAGAAATAAAGACTTAGCACTCTTCATTTCTATTTTTTTTGCACATTATTTAAGTTAAATGCAAATGAAATCGTATATATCTTAATTCATTATTTTTAAGTAGTATTAAAAAATGCTCTGATATATTTGCTAATTTATGTTAAATATATTTAAGATTCGAATTTGTGCAAATATTACAAGAATATTACAAAAGCATTACAAAAATATTAAAAATAACAAAAAAATACAAAAAAATCAAACTTGTATGTTATAATAAAAAAAACAATGTTTATAAGTGAATTATATGTGATATGTCAATAAAAATTGGCAGGAAATAGGAGTGAATATGAAATCATATTATTTACCACGTGAGTATAAAGGAGAAGGAAAGATACTGTATATTTTCTCAACAAAAGCTTTAATATATACAGGAATAGGTGCAGTAATTGGTTGGGGAATTAACATGTTATTACGAATGATTGGTTTAAATTTCTTATTGCCACTTGTAATAGGATTTGGATTCGTGGGATTTGCATTTGGTACATTTAAAATGCCAGAATCAAGTAGATTTGAAATAACCAGAAAAGTAGGAGGAGAAAAGCTAGATGAGCTTATTCTTAGGTGGTTTAAGTTTAAATTAAAACATAACAATATATACATATATAAAGAAAGAGCAATAGAGAAAGTTGAAGAAGAGGATGTAAAGGTTGAAAAATAATTAGACAATTATTTTCAACTGGAATTGTGCCTTAGTAAAGAAAGGAATGAGAGTAAAAATGAATAGTAATCAATTATCATATGTACTACAAAGCTTATTTATAATAATGACAATCATTCTTGTGGCTTTAATAGTTATATTAGTAGTAATATTAATAAAAAAAGCTCAAGGAACAAGAAACACAACGGAGAAAAAAGAAAAAGTAATAAATAAAGAAAAGGAGAAAAAAACCCCTTCAGCAACTGCACAATATAGTAAGCAATCTATTTTCGATTTTATGGAATTTGAAAAGATTGAAGACAACATGATAATAGTAAAAGAAGGATATAAATATTTAATGGTAATGGAATGCCAAGGAATAAACTATGACTTGATGTCTGGACTTGAAAAAGTTAGCGTGGAGCAGGGATTTATTCAATTCTTAAACACCTTAAGACAGCCAATACAATTATACACACAAACAAGAACAGTAAACCTAGGAAACAGTATTAACAATTATAAAGCAAGAATAGAAAGCATTGGAAAAAAGCTTGATGAAATGAACATAAGACATGATGAATTAATAAATAGTGAAACAGCTTTAAACGTTGAAGAAATAGAAAGATTACAATATGAAATTGTAAAACAAAAAAATTTGTATGATTATGGTATGGATATTCTTGGAACAGTAGAAAAAATGAGCCTAAATAAAGGAATATTAAGAAAGTATTATTATATAATAGTTCCCTATTATGCTGAAGATATTTCTTCTGGAAAATATGATAAAGAAGAGATTAAGGGATTGGCATTTTCTGAATTATATACAAACTGCCAATCAATGATACAATCTCTTGGAGCATGTAGCATAAATGCTAAAATCCTTAATTCTAGGGAAATTGCAGAATTATTATATGTAGCATATAACAGAGATGAATCAGAAGACTACGAATTAGAAAGAGTTATAAGGTCAGGATATAATGAGTTATACACAACATCTCAAGAAGTACTAGATAAGAAAATGGCAGAACTTGACAAAGAAATATATAGAAGAGCAAGAGAGCTTGCAAATGTTTCAATTAGAAATGTAATAACAGAGAGTATAAAAGAAAAGGAAGTAAAGGAAAAGGAACGAAAGATAAAAACTCTTACAAAAGAAAAAGCAAAAGAAATGTTAACAGAAAATGAAGGCATTATAGGTAAAGAAATTGCAGAAAAAGCTAAAAGCAAAATAGATGAAGAGCAAAAGAAAGGAGAAGATGTTGATGAAAAAGCAAGAAAAACAAGAAAAGCAACAAGAAGAAAACAGTAGAGAAGAGCCAATTTCAATTTTAAGAAAAAAGAACATAAAAGAATTAATTGCACCATCAGGTATAGATGCTAGCGATATAGATCATCTAGAAATTATATCAAATACAAAAAGATATGCTAGAAGTTTCTTTGTTTCATCATTACCTAGAATGGCATCATTCCCAGATCTGTTTAGGGAAATGTACTTATTCGGAGATATAAATACATCTGTGTATATAAGACCAATTACAGAATCCCAATCTCAAATAGAGTTAAATAAGGTTATTAATGAACTTGAAGTTGAAAGAATTACAGCATCTGACAGAGGAAACATAAACAGAGAAAGCATAATATCACAGAAAAAATCAGAAGCGGAACACTTCAGAGATGAAATAGCCGCAGGATTTAATAAACTATATGAAGCATCTGTAATTGCAACAGTATTTGCATATAGTAAAGAAGATTTGGAAAGATACACAAAATTACTTTCAACAGCAATGTCAAAAACACTAGTTGGAATAAAAACAGCATGGGCATTACAAGAAGAAGCATTTCAATCTAATCTACCTCTTATGAATGATAAAATCAGGAAGACACACACCTTTGATAGAAATTCAATGGGAACAGTATTTCCTTTTACAACATCAGAAGTTGGACATTCAACAGGTGTTCCAATAGGTTTTAACAAGCAGACAGGAGTACCAATATTATTTGATAACTTCCATCACTCCTTAACAAATTATAATATGGTTATATTTGCTAAATCTGGAGCAGGAAAATCAGTTACAATGAAAACTCTAATCTCAAGGTCTTCAGTTTTTATGGGAATAGAGAGCTTAGCACTTGATGCTGAAGGAGAATATACCTTAGTTGCCGAAGCACTAGGGGGAATTAATGTTGTTATAAGTCCTAGTTCAAAAACGATAATTAACTTATTTGACATTGAACCAGAGAGAGTAAAAGACGAAATAACAGGAAGAGAAAGAGTAACACTTAACGTAGAAAATAAGGTAGAAGATGTTACTCAAGCACTACTTACAATGGCAAAAGGAAGTACTAGAAGCCAAGAAGTAAATGAACTTACAAAACAACTAATTGCAGAATTAGTTGCAGAAGAATATGAAAGATTAGGAATAAATAATGATCCAAACAGTCTATATCAAGCATCACAATCAGGAATGTCAAAAGGAGATATGTTGGCAAGAGAAAAGAAATTAATGCCAACAATAGGCTCTTGGTATAGAAGTTTAGCAAAAAAAGCAAAAGAAAACACAAACGAAACATACACAAATCATTACAGTTATCTATTAAAAGTCATGAAACAATATGTTAGAGCAGAAAATGGACAAATGGCTTATTTTGATGGACAATCAACATTTGAATTACTTGATGGAGCGCCATTTATAAACTTAGACATATCACAACTTGAGGAAAGATTTGCTAGACCTTTAGCACAACAAATATTAATGTCATGGATATGGGAAAAATATGTTAAGAAAAATAGTGAAGATAGGAAAAAGGCAGCACAAAAAAGAGTAATCGTAGATGAAGCGTGGATGTTACTTCCATTTGATGATGCTGTAGATTTCTTAAATAAAATGGCTAGACGTGCAAGAAAGAGAAATGTATCATTAGCAATTATCTCACAAAGATTCCAAGACTTTTATGAAAAAGCAGAAGCACAAGCAGTATTAACATCATCAGATACAAAATTATTTTTAGCACAAGATAAATCAGAAATACAGTACTTAAAAGAGGTATTTAAGCTTTCCGAAGGAGAAGCAAACTTTTTAGTAACATGTCAAAGAGGAGAAGGGCTTCTTAAAGTAGGACAAGATACGGCAATATTAAAGATAACACCAACTAGAAAAGAATTTGAATTTGTTGAAACAAACTTAAATCAATTAGCAAACCAAAATCAAAATTATGAATAAAATTTGTAAAATTACCCTACAAATGAGGAAAACTATGGATTTTTGTTGAAAAATATGGTATACTTAAAGTTGAAGAAATTTTATGTAAAATAATAAAAAATCATAGATGTATATAGCAAAGAAAGGAGAACTTAGATATGAAAAGAATATTTGGAACAAAAAGTACTATAGTAAAAATTGCCTTAGTTCTAGCGGTAATAATATTATTTGAGTTTTCAGTATCTAAACCAGTAGAAGCAGCAGAAATAGGAGGAACATTATTAAAGCCAATAGTAAACTTAGTGGTATATTTAGCAGATGGTGTGATCTCAATATTGCAGAATGCACTATTGGGGATTGAGAAATCATTTATAACTATTGATTTAAACCACACTGGTACATGGTTAACGATGGTGATAATAATTGCATCATTAGCAGTTGTGGCAGTGGCTGCTGTGGCTCTAATTGTTGTGGCGGCACCGGAGGTGGCGCTTAGTTTGGGGGTGAGTGCTACTATAGTTTCGGCTGGAACTGCCCTCTCAACAGCTGGCGCAGCGACGGTTGCGGGGATAGCAACTTCGACTCTCTTGAGCGCAGGTGGTGTGTTTGTGCTGTCAACTGTGTTTGCTAAACAGCTTTCAACAATACTTGAAGCTATGTTTGGAGAAACGTTTGTATATTGCAATATAGGAATTTCTCCAGAAACAATTCTAAATGGATCAATTTCATTTTTTAGTGTAGATTTCTTTAATGACTCAGGAACGGTTAGTAGTGATGGAACAACACCTATAGTTGATGTATTAAGAAACGTAGTATCAAGTGTATATATATCAATAAGAGATATTGCATTACTTGCTATGTTAATAGTAATTATGTATGTTGCTATAAGGGGACTACTTGCACTTAATCCAAGAGAGAAATCAAGATGGAAAGAAAGTTTTGGAAATTGCTTAATGGGATTGGTTATAATTGTGCTATTACATTTTGGAATGTCATTATCTGTGTCAATCTTAAATACTATTATTGCATCATTTGATACATCTGCATATGGATTAGAGATAGTAGATGAAGATACTGATGCAGATGCTAGAGCCGAAGAAGTTGCGGGTAGTGCTGAGGAGCAACAAAAATACTTAAGAGGTGTAGAATATGTAATTAAATCAAAGACAATTCTTGAAGCATTAGAAAATATTAATGATGAAGATGTAGAAACTGAAGATGGTACAACATGGTGGAAATTCTGGGAGGATAAAGATGAGGAATCTATAGTAAGAATTACAACATCGAATTTCTTGGAACAAGCAAGATATAATGCACAAATAGTATATGAAGATCCAAGTGCAACAGAAGATACAGAGAGTACAGAAAATGAAGGAGAAAATTTAGCAGATGTAATCAAAACGTGGCTGGAAACATCACCTAATCCTAATCCTCAGCAATATACAGTAAAAAATGCAGCAGGAGATGAAATGAAAATTACCGCAACGTATAAATATAAAAATTACTCAGTTTCTGGGTACAGTTACAGTGGGTGGTATCTGAGTGAAGTGGCGGACGATGATACTGTTTTGTACAAGTGTAGTGATGGAGTTTTGGGTTTAAATGAGGAAATAAATGACTTGGAAGATTATACAGTAGTATCAGAAACGATTTCTGGTACCGAAGCTGATGATAGCGACCTAGTTTCTACATGGACATTTATAGGATGGTCATTTGTATATGTTATAGAAGTTATAATTACAATAGCTTTTGTATGGCTATATGGAAAAAGAGTATTATTTATAGCACTACTTACAATGGCAGCACCAATTGTAGGAGTAATGTACCCAATAAATAAAGTTAGAGGAGGAACCTCACAGGCATTGAATACATGGTTTAGAAATTACTTTGGATTATTAATAATGCAACCATTTCACCTATTATTATATACAGTACTAATTGGAAGTGCAATGACACTAGCATGGAATAATGTAATATATGTAATATTAGCTTTATTATCATTAGTATTTGCAGAAAGAATGTTTAGAAATATACTAGGACTACAGGAAGCAGAAGGAATGGGATTAGGAAATGCAATAAATGGAACAACAAAAGCAATAAATACAGCAACAAGAACAGCACAATCATTAGCAAGAAGAGCAACAAGAGTGATAGGAAGTGGAATAAGAGGAGCATCAAACTTAGCAGCAGAAGGAATAGAAGCTAGTGCTGAAATCCAACAAAACAAAATAAGATACAACCAAAACCAAGGACCACAAAACCCTCAATTAGGGCAAGGTGCTACTGTACAAGGCTTGCCAAGAGGCAATGCAAATGCAAATGGATCGGCAGTTAGAAGAACAGGAACAGACGGAATGAATGCAGGTATAGAAGCAGCACCAGTAGGAAACAATGGACTACTAGGAGATGGTGGAACAATGGGAATAAATGCAGGAAGAGAACCGCTTGGGTTACCACCACATGAAGGAGCAGCTACACCAGGTGAAGAAAAAAATCCAGGAGATTCAGGGGATGGCATTATATCTGCAGTAGGAGTTCATCCTGCATTGCTCGAAGCAAATGCTGCAAGAGTTAATGCGGGAGGAGTACCTACCGAAGAAGGTACAGCAGAAGCAAATCTTGAAGGAGGCAATCCAGTTAGAGTAAGTCCAGGAATACCAGGAGGAGAAAATTTAGAAGGATTTAATAATGGAAGTGACGCTTCAGTTTTACCTGACTCTAGTTCTGGGGAATTACCAAATGGAGAAGGTGTACCTGAGTTTGGAACATCAAATGAAGATGTACCTCTAGGCTTGAACAATACAGAAACAGTAAGCTCAGCTGTGGGAGACGATGGAGGAGAATATTTAGCATCAGGAACTGAAGAAGGAGGCTTCTTAGATCCTACAACTCAAGAATATTTAAACAGGTATAATGAAAATTATACATCTAGTAGTGGAGAAGAAGAATACAATCTAGCAGATGATGGATATCAATCAACTCCAGTAGGACTAGAATCAAGTAATATAGGTAATTCCACAGGAGGAAGTCTAGCAACAAGCCAGAGTAGTAGCGGTTATTCATCACAAGTAATCGACCTTGAACCTGGTGGTTATGGAAATGATAGTACTATGGGAACA
>CAZWIF010000028.1:0-8685 GCA_964634355.1 uncultured Clostridium sp. | reverse complement strand
GAAACCATCATTTGAAGAGATAAGAAACAGTGCGATAGATGTTGACTTTACTCCAGTAAATGACCAAAGTAGTAACACAAGAGCGGAAAATTCAGGAACAGGAGCTACAGAAACAAGCAATAGAAGAGTTTTATCAGAAGACCAAGCACATAGAATTGCAAATCAAGTAAGGCAAGGAGGAGAAAGAGTAGCAAAGAGTGTAGAAAAAGGTCCAGATGGAATAGTAGCAACAGCAGTATTAGGAACAATAGATGCAGCAGGAAAAATAGCATCAGGAGACCTTGGAGGAGCGGCAACAGAAGTGGTAGGCACTGGAGGAAGAGTGATGGATAAGGCAGAAGCGAAGGTTAACGAATTTATAGGGGGACCATCAAGCACATCACAACAATCAAAATCAAATAATACACAAAAACAAGAGCAACAAAGGAAACAGCAAGCAAAGACTCCAACAAAACTTGACTCATATGGACTAAACGAAGAAGATAAAAAGAGAGCAAACTCAGTATATAATCCACGTTCAGATGATGATAGAACATTAAGTGCAATAGTAGATATTGTTAAAAGAGCACCAGGATTAGCATCAAGAGGAGAATTTGGAGAAGCAATGAAGTATTTAAGATTAGCAAAGAATAACAGAGTTCCAGCAACATCAGAAGAACTAAAAAGAGCATTACCACGTAAATTCTCAGATAATGGTTCTGAATTTGAAGTATTATTACAAGCATATCAAAAAATGGTATAAAAATGTAGAACACGGACATTATTCCATTGCAATATAAAAATATACAAATTAAATTTAGGGGTAAGGTTACATCTTGCCCCTACATTGTAATTCAAAAAAATAGGAGAAAGTTATGATTGATATAATAAATGTAACTAAAGCATATAGAAAAAATTCAAATGTTGTTGAAAATATTAATTTACAAGTTCAAGATGGAGAAATATTTGGATTTATAGGTCCAAATGGTGCAGGAAAAACAACAACAATAAAAATGATGACAGGAATATTGGAAGTAGAAAGACGGTAAGATATTGATTGACAACAAAAGTATAAAAACAAAAGATGTCGAGGCAAAAAAAAGAATAGGGTTTGTTCCTGATAATCCAAATATGTTTTTAAAATTAACTGGAATAGAATACTTAAACTTTATAGCCGATATTTACGAGGTAACAAAAAAAGAAAGAATAGAAAGAATAGAAAAATTATCAAAAGAATTTGATTTATATGATGTATTAGAAGATAGAATTGAAAGCTATTCACATGGGATGAGGCAAAAAATAATCATCATAGGTGTTTTGCTCCATAATCCTAAAAACTGGATTTTGGATGAACCATTAACAGGACTAGATCCTAAATCTGCTTATAAATTAAAAAATATGATGAGGGAACATGCAAAAAATGGAAATTGTGTATTCTTTTCTACACATGTCTTAGAAGTTGCAGAAAAATTATGTGATAGAATTGGAATTATAAATAAGGGAAAAATGATTTTTGTGGGAACTTATGAAGAGATGAAGAAAAGATTGGGAGGAAATGGTTCGTTAGAAGATTTATTTATGGAGATTACGGAAAATGAAAAATAATAATTTTAATTTATTAAAGATAATGTTTAAGACATCATATGATACATCTAATATAATAAACCATGATACAGGTAAATTGAATAAGAAATCACCTAAGGTATGGATACTAGGGATAGCAAGTGTAATGACAATTTATTTAAGTTATATGATAATTAATTTATTAAAAGATACAGGATATACGAGTGCTTTTGTAGAATTATTTTTCCTAATATTGCAGCTATTAATAATTGTTCAAAGTATTTCACTATCGATAAGTGTAATGTATTTTTCAGATGATATAGAAAATTATTTGACTTTTCCAATTTCTAATTTTAAATTGCTGTTTTCAAAATTTGCAACATTATTAATGATTATTTTTGGAACAGAATTATTAATTACAGTGCCATCATTACTTATATATGGAGTAATGACTATGGCAGATATATGGTACTTTTTATTACTTGTGTTAGTCTTGCTATTGATAACAATTTTCTTGAACTCAATAATACAAGTGTTGGCAATATTTATAATGAGGATTTGTAGATTTATAAAAAATAAAAATGTGTATAAAAACGTTATACTAATAATAATGACATTTATAATATTGCTTCCTATAGAATACAGATTGCAAAGTTCTTTTGGTGAGGTATTAGATAATACATATAGCGAAAGTGAAGAACAAACAGAAAATTTGGAGAGCCTTAATAGCAGTCTTAGCAGTATTAATAATATTTTTATAATAGGGGAAATAGGAGTAAAGGCTTTAACTGATACGAGCTCACAAAGGGCAATTTATGTATTGGAACTTATAGGACTAACTATCATAGCAGTATCCATATTTTTTATAATCGGTAGATTTACATATATAAAAGATGTAATAACAAATTTGTCTATGTTTGATAAAAAGAAGAAAAAGAAAATTAATTTAAAAAAAGCATGCAGAGTAAGAAATAAAAAATGGGCATATTTAAGAAGTGAAATAAGAAACGTTATAAAAAACCAAACGTATTTTATGCATTATGTCTATAATATTATAATTGTATTGCTTATAATTTCCATGCTAACTATTTTTATTATCCCCGAGATAATTGCAGAAATTAATGTCTTACTAGAGGAAAATGAAATTACAGAGTTAGAACTTGATTTTAGTGTATTTTCTTTTATAATAGGATTTATTCAAGTATTATTTATTATGTCATCATTATCTTTGACTGCAATATCAAGATATGGAAAAAGTGCAATATTTTTTAAATATATACCAATCAAGTACAAAACGCAGTTTAATTTAAAGAGTGTGCCAAACATAATTATGAACACTATAATAATTGTTGTTATACTTGGAGTGATATATTATTTGATTCCTGGAATTGGGTTAACAAATATTTTAGCACTATTTATAGTTAGTATGCTTTTAAATTTTATCAATAGTTATGTTTTATTAATAATAGATTTGATTAGGCCACAGTTAAATTATGAAAATGAGATAAGCGTAATAAAGCAAAACAATAACAAGATTGTGCAATATATCTTCATTGTTGGAATTTGTGTTATTTTATGGTATATAAGTGAAGTAAATAATGGATTTGATTCAAACCTAAACACAGCAATCATTTCTGAAATAATAGCATTTAGTTTAATTATAGTTATCATGAAAATAATAATTCACAAAAAACAAAATAAATTATTTAAGAAAATACAATAATTGTTGAGACAAAGGGACGGGGGTTATATAAAAAATATGGAAAAAAAAGTCGCAATATGTTATAATTAAATTAGATTAGTTTAAAGTTACGGATTCAAAGGAAAAGAGGGATTCTCTATGAATGAGTTAAAAGGAATGATTAGAAGATGGTATTATGATAATAAAGAAAAAATATGGAAGTTTATTATCATGGCTATAGTGGTTATTGCTATTATTCAAATAGCAAATAATTATTATAAGAATAAAAGTAATACTTCTACAAATACAACATATACTACGGGTTCATCTACAACAAGTATAAATAATAATATAACTGGAACTTTAGAAAGTTCAAAGTCATTAATAAGTGGAAATTCGGTGTCTGGTACAAAACTGGAGACAGAAATTGATGTAATAGATACATTCATTGATTATTGTAACACGGGTAAAAGTGAGTCCGCATATGAGCTATTAACAGATGAATGTAAGGAAGAAGTTTTTCCATCACTAGAGAGTTTTGAAAAAAAATATTTAGCTAATGTATTTGATACTACGAAAACTTATTCTGTTCAAAATTGGTTCAGTTCTACTTACAAGGTAAAAATTACTGAAGATGCCTTGACTACTGGAAAAGTGAATTCAGCAGAGTTACAAGAATATATAACAGTTGTGGAAAAAAATTCAGAATATAAATTAAATATAAATAATTATGTTGGTAGAACAACGATAAATAAAAGTAATACAATAAATGGAGTTAAAATTACTGTTATAAGTAAAGATACGTATATGGATTATGAAACGTATGATATAAAAGTCCAAAATCTTTCAGAAAATACAATTTGGTTGGATAATGGAAATCAAACAAATACAATTTATGTTGAAGATGATAATAATATGAAATCATATGTATATACAGGAGAAATTATATATGAGAATTTCAAATTAATATCTGGAGAGACAAGAAGTTATACATTAAAATTTTCAAATAGTTATTCAAGTAGTAGGAATCTAAAATATTTAGTTTTTAAAAATGTAATATTGAATTATGAGGAGTATAAGAATTCAAAAAGTTATAGTGATTATGAAATGGTTTCAGTAAATATATAGAAATAATCGAAGAAAGGGGAAGAAACTGATGGAAGCTATAAAAAAGTTTTTGAGAAATAAAATGTTTAAGAAAATACTGCTTCTAATAGTTATACCAGTTGTAATTATTTTCATATTATTCAGTTCATCTCTTTATGTAATAGAGATAGAAGATGGAACATATGAAGAGGGAGATGATTCAAATACACCATATGTTGTAGATCAAAGTGTGAGCAGTGCTTTAGAGGGAATAGCAGCTACAGATGAGAGTGATACAGAAAGTATGCATGATGTAGCAGTAGTATCGTCTGCAGATGGTGGATATAGGTTAGATATAGATTTAGGTGAACTTACAGAAACAATATTAACAACATTGAGAGATAATGGAAGTAATATAGATACATATTTAACTAATAGTAGCACAAGGAATACTACTATAAGAAAGATGATAGAAGCAGAGTTGGCAACTCAATATCCTGATTTAAGATCCTCATCATATATTGGAACAGAAACATCAGATGAGAATGAATTTCAAGGTGTTATAAAATTTATAAGACATAAAAGCGACGGAAGCGAAAAAGTACTTGAATATATGCCATTGGGAGGAGAGGATTCAACTGATACAGGAACATTACTTGGGCTTATTAATTCAGGAAATGATAGCTGTTTAAATTATTTTTCAATAGATACACAGGGAAACCTTATTGTTGCAAACTGGAGTGAAAAGATAACAGCATCAGCTTCGGGGAGTTATTCAACAGATTATGTAGAAAATGGGGAAGGAGCAGACTATGTTGCAGAGGATAGGACATACTTAGATATCAATTCAGGGAGTACAGAATATACATACTCAACAAAGGTAGTAAATTATCAGTCATCAGTTTCAAAATATACGATGCCATTTGAATATTTATGGGCTTTTATGGTTACTGGAAAAGATGAGGAGTTTGTTTCTGATTTAGCAGACTTAGTTTTAGCAAGTTCAATAGAGATAAGTATATACGATAATTTAACAATAACAGAAACAGAAGTAATAGAAGCATATAATGATAATACATGGGTATCAAGCAGAACTCAACAGAAAGTATTAGATGGCAACACTGGACATGTTATAAGTTTTGATTCTGGGGAGTGGTCTGAGCCTACAATTACGACTAATCATAATTATACTATAAATTATGAAAAGAATTATTCAAATACAATTGTAATAGCATTAACATATGCAGACATATGGATGATGACATATACTTCAGAATATACATATGAGGAAGGAGAAGAGACTAATCCAGGACTAGCTGAATATGATATAACAAGAAGTACCGATTTGGATGAAGAGTTCAGTGAAGATGATTATGAAATTACAGAAGGAGTATGGTATACAGATTACTATATAGAAAACGCAGAAGGAGTATCAGACATTCATCAGAAAAAGATAGATACAAGAGAACAGACAAAAACAAATCAACATACAACAACATCATCAAATAATAGTAAACAATATAAATATACGCTAAATGGAGATCCAGAGATAAAAGAAAAAACGGATAAAACATTAGAAGAGGGAGATGAAGGATATCCAAATTTCTGCACATTATATGTGAATTCAGAAAAAGCAAAATCAAATTTAAGTGATTCAAAGAGTTGGTTATTTGAAATAATTCAAAAAAATGAAACTACTGTAGATATGTTAGATTTGACAAAATATTTATTCTACTGTATAACAGGTGTTAATTATGGAGTAAAAACGTTTGATTTTTCTATATTTAATACAGACTCATTTAATACTATAGGTACAACGAGTTCAGGATTACTTAAAGAGTATATTCACTATTGGGAGAATAGTGGTGGAGCACCAACTAATGCAGATGGAACTATGTATATAGTTGAAGATGATGGTGCAGGTCATCCTACAGTCGGATACGGAGTAGATATATACCGTTGTGGACATACAGATTTATTTATAGAAGCAGGATATGATTTAAGTTATGGTGCAGAAATAGATGTAGATTTCGTAGATGCTATAGAAGATATGGAGATACAAGAAAAAACGCAAGGAATACAAGCAGCTATAACAGGACTTAGTTTAACAGGTTATCAACAGAATGCATTGGTTTCAAGGGCATACAACTGTGGAACAGGATCCTTAACGTCTAGTGAAGAACCTGGTGCTATAGGAATAAGAAGTGGAAAGAATTTTGTTCAGGCTTATCAGGCATACTGGAATGAAAGTGATGATCAATTTGAGGAAAAAAATCCTAATGCAAATTATTCGCATGAATTGTATACTAATTACATGAGTAAACCAACTACGTCTGGTGGAGATTACCTGCCCGGACTAGAGAGAAGAAGAAAATCTGAATGGACATTATTCCAAACGGGATATTATGATGTATTGGATAAATGGCATACTGATAGTGATGGTCAGTATTATCAAAATGATTATGCAGATGTACCATATGGATCAGGCTCGTTAGCTACATGTGGGTGTGGCCCCACAGCTTTTGCCATGGTTGCAACAAGGTATTCTGGCACTACAATTACACCAAAGGATGCTATTGCTTGGTGTGGAAATTCATATTATGTATCAGGAGAACGGAACAAGTTGGTCATATTTTGAAGCTGCAGCAAAACATTTTAATATAACAGTGCCAACAACGACAACGAGTATAAGTGAAGTTGTTACAGCATTAAAAAGTGGAAAATTGGTTATATCATCACAAGGAGCAGGATTATTTACTAGTGGAGGACATTATATTGTATTATCAGGAATTGATTCTAATGAACAGATAAGTGTTTGGGATCCAAATAAGAATAATGCTGTTAATAAAGGATACAATGATAGGTTGTTTACAAAGAGTGAAATTAATCAAGCAGCAAAACAATACTGGATTTTTTAGAAGGGAGTAAAAAATGGATACAAAGAAATTAATTTTTGCTATTATTATTCTAATAATTATTATAATAGTGCTAATGATTCTGATAAAGATTAATAATCAAAATATAAATAGTCAGGAATATGATGATATATGGTATCAGAACGAAGCAGGAGTTGAATATTCAGATGAACAATTAGATAATTTTAATTTTTCAATAGTGGGCATTACTGAACAAGTAAAAAATAAGATATCAAGTGAAGAACAACTTAATTTAGAGATAAAAAAATATGTCTATTTAAATGGCTTAGTACAAGCTACTAAAGCAACTTTAAGTAACTATAAAGAAGAGGATAATAGACTTTATCTGGTGTTTAAATTAAACAATCCCGAAGAAACTAAATTAACAGTTTCAATAGATTTAGAGGCAAATAGTTATCAGATATCAGAATATTAAAGAAGGAGGAATATATATGTCAGAAAAGAAAAAAATTATAATTTTTCTTTTGGCTATATTAATCATTTTTATTATTACGATTATAGGAGTGTTTTACACTAATAGAGAGGAAGAAAATGATGAAGATGAATTGTCAAGCGAAACATCTAAAGTAGTAGAAGAAGAGGAAAAGGTTTTAGGGGAAGTATCTTCAAGGAATAATTTCTATTCAATACAGAGTTGCATCGAAAAGTTTTATGCATATTATGCAAGTGTTTTTAATCCAGAAGAAGAGGATGTTGAGACTTGTAAAGAAAATTTATATAATTTACTTGATGAAGAATATATTGCATATAAGAACATTACTTCTAATAATATTACAGAAAAACTTGAAGCGATAAATAGCTCTATTGTAAATGTAAATGAAATGTATGAAATTCAAAAAAGTAATAATATAAATATTTATATTGCAAAAGGAAGATTAAGAGAAACAGGAACCTCCAATATGTCAGACTTTGAACTAATGCTAAAAGTTGATTCTTTAAATAAAACATTTGCCGTTCTTTTAGAGGATTATATTGAAGAATATTATAGTGATTATGAAGTTGGAGAGAATATTGAAATTGAAGTTCCTAAAAGTATAGAAAAGAATGATAATAATCTTTATGATTATATAGTAGTTACTGATGAGACTTATGCAATTGATTTGTTGAGCAAATATAAAGAGGAAGTTTTGTTTGATACAGAAACTGCATATAATCACTTAGATGAAGAATACAGAGAAAAGAGATTTGAGAGTTTAGAAGAGTTTCAAGAATATGCAAAGAACAAAGTAAAAAATAATGTTATGATGAAGCTGAATAAGTATCAAAAGACAAATTATGGCGATTATACAACTTATGTGTGCATAGATCAAAAGGGAAACTATTATATTTTTAGAGAGACTGCTGTAATGAAATATGGATTAATCTTAGACACATACACAATTGACTTACCTGAATTTATAGAAAAATATGATAGTGCAAATGATGAGGATAAATGTGCAT
>CAZWIF010000027.1:0-15940 GCA_964634355.1 uncultured Clostridium sp. | reverse complement strand
TTTATTTAATTATACGATACAATGGGATTATTTATACAAACAACAATTTATTTAAAATATTTACCTAAAAGAACATTAACATATTCATGATAAAGAGTTTGAATATCAAGCTCTTTTTCTGTTTTTATCTTGTACAATAAACTTGAACATGTAAAACCAAAGATACTAGATGCAAGTACTTGAGGGTCAACGTTCTTAAGTTCTCCATTTTTTATTCCATCTTTTATAATCTCTTCAATAATATTTATATAATCGAAAACATAATTTTTACAAGTAATGTGTCTAGGTTCATTTCCCCATATTTGGCTAAGCAATATTGTGATAAAGTCTTCATATTTAACCATAACTTTAATTTGAATTAATATTATAGCTTTCAACTTATCCACAACATTATCCACTTTAGAGGTTTTAATCAAAATGCTATTCTTTAAAAGGTTCATGCCTTCTTCAACAAGAAAGTTAAAAATCTCGTCTTTGCTAGAAAAATGATAATATAGAGTACCTTTAGCAACACCAACAACAGAGGTTATTTCTTCGATACTTGTAGCTTCATATCCTTTTTTTGCAAATAAATTCATAGAAGTTTCAAAAATTTTTCTTTTTGTTTTATTCATAAGACAATCATTCCTTTCTATTTCAGCATATAGAGATTAAATCCTCACGTTTAGCACCTGTTCCTATGAATTTTACAGGAACACCTAAAATTTCTTCTATTCTATTTAGATATTTCTGTGCATTTAAAGGCAATTCTTCTCTTGTTTTGCACTTTGAAATGTCTCCAAAGTTTCCGTCAAACTCTTCATAAACAGCTTCACAATTATTTAAGTAATCTGGATTTGTAGAAAAGTCTGTTGTTATTTTTTCTTTATGATTATAAGCTACACATAGTTGAATCTTATCAAATTTTCCAATTGTATCCATATGATTTATTGCTATTCCTGTTATTCCATTTATCATAACTGAATATTTTATAGCAACTAAATCTAGCCAACCACAGCGTCTAGGTCTTTTTGTGGTTGTTCCATATTCATGTCCAAGTTCACGTATTTTATCCCCATATTCATTTAGTTGTTCAGTTATGAATGGCCCTGCGCCAACTCTTGATGAATATGCCTTGATAACTCCATATATTTCACCGATATCCCTAGGACTTATGCCTGAACCTGCACAAATTCCACCCATTGAAGGATTTGAAGAGGTAACGAATGGATAAGAACCAAAATCAATATCCAAAAGTGTTGATTGTGCTCCTTCACAAAGTAATTTTTTACCATTTTTTATACAATTATGTAATAATACAACTGTATCAACAACATAAGGTTTAAGTATTTCTGCATATTTTGAATATTCTTCTATAATTTCATTTGCGTCAAATTGTTTTCTACCATATAATGCAAATATTTTATTTTTACTTTCAACATTTTTAATAACAGCCTCATTAAATCTCTCTGGTTTTACGAAATCCTGAACTCTAATTCCAGAACGTTCATATTTATCACAATATGTAGGTCCAATACCACGACACGTAGTTCCAATTTTATCCGAACCCCTATTTTCTTCTAACATTTTATCCATTTCAACATGATAAGGCATGATAATATGTGCTTTATCACTAATTTTTAAATTATTAACTGAAATACCGTGAGCTTTTAAGTTTTCAATTTCTTCAATTAAAACTTTAGGATCAATAACAACTCCATTACCAATTACAGCAAGAGTGTTTTCATTTAAAATTCCAGATGGGATTAAATGAAATGCGTATTTTACTCCGTCAACTTCAATAGTATGTCCAGCATTATTGCCACCGGTACAACGTATTGAAACATCTGCTTTTGTTGATAGATAGTCAATAATTTTTCCTTTTCCTTCGTCTCCATAAAAAGCGCCTAAAACGACGTCAACTTTAGACATAGGACCTCCTTTTGATGAATTACTTCATCATTAAAATAAAATTTTGTTTTTGATTATTATAAAACAAAAACACTTATATTATCGTACAAAATTAGAAAAAAGTCAATAATAATTGCAAATTGACTGAATGTGTGATAATATATTGTTACAATTAATTATAACAACATTGAGAAAGGAAGAAAGTAAAATGGAAAATGAAATATATGTAACACCTTTAAGCGGAAGATATGCAAGTAAAGAGATGAACAAAATTTGGTCACCAAATGCTAAATATTCTACATGGAGAAAATTATGGGTTGCACTTGCTGAAACTGAAAAGGAGCTAGGAATTAATATTACAGATGAACAAATAAATGAAATGAAAGAACACATAAATGATATTGATTATGATATTGTGACTCAACGAGAAAAAGAATGTAGACATGATGTAATGAGTCATGTTTATGAATTTGGATTAAAATGTCCTAAAGCAAAACCAATAATTCATTTAGGAGCAACATCATGCTTTGTTACAGATAATACAGATGTAATATTAATGAGTGAAGCTTTAAAAATAGTAAAACAAAAATTAATTGTAGTAATTAATAATTTAAAAGAGTTTGCAGAAAAAAATAAAAGTGTTACATGTTTAGGATATACGCATTTTCAACCAGCTCAATTAACAACAGTAGGGAAAAGAGCCACACTTTGGATTCAAGATTTATTAGAGGATTTAGAAGAATTAGAATTTGTAGAAGCTCATATGAAATTACTTGGTTGCAAGGGTACAACAGGAACGCAAGAGAGCTTTATGAAACTATTTAAAGATGAAGAAAAAGTTAAACAAATAGATGCTAAAATTGCAGAGAAGATGGGATTTGATAAATTTTATGCTGTATCAGGTCAAACATATACAAGAAAATTAGATACAAGAGTTTTACATGTTTTGTCTAGTATAGCGCAAAGTGCTTCTAAATTTGCAAATGATATGAGGTTATTACAACATGAAAAAGAATTAGAAGAGCCATTTGAGAAAGGACAAATTGGTTCATCTGCTATGGCGTATAAAAGAAACCCAATGAGAAGCGAGAGAATAAATTCATTATCAAGACATGTAATGATTTTAGCTCAGGATCCAGCAATAACAGCTGCAACACAATGGTTAGAAAGGACATTAGACGACTCCGCAAACAAGAGAATTTGTATACCAGAAGCATTTTTAGCTATTGACGGAGTACTTATACTTTATGGAAACATAAGCAAAAATATAGTAGTTTATGAAAATGTAATCAAAACAAATTTAATGCAAGAATTACCATTTATGGCGACAGAGGAAGTTATAATGAATGCGGTATTAAAAGGTGGAGATAGACAAGAATTGCATGAAAAAATTAGGGTTTATTCAATGGAGGCAGCAAGGGAAGTAAAAGAATTCGGTAGACCAAATGATTTAGTAGATAGAATTGCGAAAGATAGCTCATTTGGATTAACAAAAGAGGAAATATTAAAAGCTTTAAATCCAGATAACCTTTGTGGCAGAGCGCCTCATCAAGTAGATGATTTCATAAAAGAAAAGGTTCAGCCTGTATTGGACAAATATGCTGATTTATTGAATTTTGAAAATATAGAGGTAAATGTATAAATTATATCCATAATTCTTCTATTTTGACAATTAAATAAAAGCAAGATACCGCTGGCAATGTGTTTTACACTTGCCAGCGGTTCCTTTTTAAAATTTCCTTCCTGTTAACTTTTCATATGCTTCAATATATTTCGCTCTTGTTGTATCTATGACATTTTGAGGTATTGGTGTTGGATTTTTTGCATCCCAGTTATTTGCTTTTAACCAATCTCTCATATATTGTTTATCAAAACTTTTTTGTGAATGACCGACTTCATATTCATCTGCTGGCCAGAAACGGCTAGAGTCTGGCGTTAAGACTTCATCTCCTAATACTAAATCTCCATTTTCATCTAAACCAAATTCAAATTTTGTGTCTGCAATTATTATACCCTTTGTTAAAGCATAGTCAGCACATTTTTTATATATTTCAATTGTTTTAGCTTTTACTTGTTCAGCTAAATCTTTTCCTATTAAATTGCACATTTCTTCAAATGTGATGTTTTCATCATGCCCTTCGGCTGCTTTTGTTGTTGGTGTGAAGATTGGCTCAGGTAGTTTCTCAGATTCTTTTAAACCTTCTGGTAATTTAATTCCACAAACTGTACCAGTTTCTTGGTAGCTTTTCCATCCAGAACCTGTGATATATCCTCTTACTATACATTCAACAGGTATCATTTTTAATTTTTTTACTAACATACTTCTATCTTTAAATTCTTCTTTTTGGAATTCCTCTGGAAACTCTTCAAAATTGGTTGTTATTATATGATTTGGAATAACATCCTTAACATGATTAAACCAAAACTCAGATATTCTATTTAAAACTTTTCCTTTGTCTTGAACTGGTGTAGGTAAGATGACATCAAATGCAGATATCCTATCAGATACAACTAACATAAGCTTATCATCATCTACAGCATAAATTTCACGAACTTTACCGCTACTGATTTTTTTCATTTTTATCATTTCCTTTCTTAATTTAATTAAAAATCTTTCTTGGTCACGATGCATCATACCCCTACATAGAAATTTGCATTTATTATTACATTTGTTTTATATATTCTTCATATCCTAATTTTTGTAATTTTTCATTTTTTGCTAATACTGATGTTTCCATTGATTTTTTGTATTCTATTATTTTATTTTTTAATGCATCATCTGATGTTCCTAAAATTGTTGCTGCTAAGATTCCAGCATTTTTGGCTCCATCTATTGCTACTGTTGCAACTGGAATTCCTGATGGCATTTGTACTATTGAGTATAAAGAATCAACTCCACCATTTAGTTTTGAATGTATTGGAACTCCTATTACTGGGCATGGTACTTGTGCAGCGAAAACTCCTGGAAGATGTGCTGCACCTCCTGCTCCAGCTATTATTACCTTTACATTTCTTTCTCTTAGACTTTCAGCATATTTTGCAGATTCTTCTGGACATCTATGTACTGATAAAATAGTCATTTCATAGCTTATTCCAAAATCTTCCAAAATTTTTGCTGCATTTTGCATTACAGGTAAGTCAGAGTCGCTTCCCATAATTATTGCAACATCAACATTTTGCTTCATGAGATATCATCCTTTCTTTTTACAAACTCTTTTAAAACTTCGATTAATTGTATTTTTTCAGCAGCTTGAACACGAGCAGATAAATCATCAGGAGTGTCATCTGGATATACATCAACAATAGTTTGACGTATAATGTCACCACTATCATAATTTTCGTTGACATAGTGAAGAGTTACTCCACTTTTTGTTTCATGTGCATTTATAACAGCACGATGTACATTCATTCCGTACATGCCTTTTCCACCATAATTTGGAAGTAGAGCGGGGTGAGTATTAATGATAGTATATTTATTTATAAGACCTGAACCTATTAATTTTAGATATCCGGCAAGGACTATTAAGTCTATATCATAGTGTGATAGGACTTCTAATAGTTCCAAGTCTATATCACTAGTTTTTATATTTTTTATAATGTAGGTGGGGATATTATCTTTTTTTGCACGCTCTAAAGCATAGGCGTCGGGATTGTTAGATACTACCAATTGAATATTGGCTTTTAGATTCCCTGAATTAATATTATCAATCATAGATTGTAATGTTGTACCATTTCCAGAAACGAAAACTACTAAATTATACACACTAACCTCCATATCAGCATTAAATGCTTAAAATATGATGTAATTATATTATAGAGTAAGAAAAATGTCAATTTTTCAAGAAAAATTAATTATAATAAAACTGCTCTGTTAAAATTACAAACATTTTACAATTCACGTGAATTGTAACACGTCATTTTAAAATTTGTTACAGGATAATGGTTTTTATATTTATTTACTATGAGAAAGCAAGATATATAAATAAAAAAATTCCGTTCTCCAAGACGTTTAAGTGACGTTGGTTTTTCAAAATAACATGACACACTCTGCTTTGGAGTAAGCAAATAAAATTTCAAGGTCGAACTCGTTTTTTCTTTATATATCTTGCTTTCTCTAATTAATTTGAAATAAACCATTATCTAAAATTTATAAATTTTTTTGTAAAACTATATACTTTTTTATCGAATTAGAGTATAATTTATATATATTAGGTGCTAACTGAAAGTTACGCACCGTAATTTATTTCATAAAAGAGGTTAGATTGATGTTTAAGAAATTAAAAGAAGAATGTGGAGTATTCGGTATATATTCTAAACATTCATACGAGAATTTAGCTAGTGTTATTTGTGCAGGACTCTCATCATTGCAACATAGAGGAGAGGAAAGTTGCGGAATTGCAATTAATAGAGATGGAATTATTTCATATCACAAAGATTTGGGACTGGTTTCAAAGGTATTTCCAGGTCATGTTATAGAAAAACAACCTCAAGGAAAAATTGGAATTGGACATGTTAGATATTCTACTACTGGTGAATGCAGAAAAGCTAATGCACAGCCAATGGTTATTAGGCATAAAAAGGGTAATTTAGCTATAGCACATAATGGTAATATAATAAACGCATATGAGCTTAGACAAGAGTTAGAGGAGAAAGGAGCAATATTTACAACAACAACAGATACGGAAGTTATTTGTTACATAATTGTTCAAGAGAGATTGAACTCAAATTCAATAGAAGAAGCAGTTGAAAAAGCAATGAAGAGGTTTAAAGGTTCATATTCATTATTAATTATGACATCAAAGAAATTGCTAGCAGTAAGAGATCCACAAGGATTTAGACCACTTTGCATAGGAAAAAATGAGGATGAATATGTATTTGCATCTGAGAGTTGTGCTTTAGATTTAGTAGGTGCAGACTTTGAAAGAGATGTTAATCCAGGCGAGATAGTAGTAATAACTAATAATGAGATGAAATCAATCCAAACACATATTAATGCACCGAAGGGATTGTGTTCATTTGAATACATATATTTCTCAAGACCAGATTCAATAGTTGATGGAATAGGAGTTCATAAATTTAGAGAAGATGCAGGAAGAATGCTTGCACGCCAACTACCAGTTGATGCCGATATAGTTGCAGGTGTTCCAGATTCGGGATTAGATGCAGCGTTAGGATTTTCAAAAGAATCAGGAATACATTATGATATGGTATTTACGAAGAGCAAATATATTGGAAGAACATTTATACAAAATACACAAGGCGAAAGACAGAGATTGGTTGGGATGAAGTTAAATCCAATTAAAACTGTGGTTAAAGATAAAAGAATAGTATTAATCGATGATTCAATAGTTAGAGGAACTACTATAACAAGGATTATAACAAGGCTAAAAGAAGCTGGAGCAAAAGAAGTACACCTAAGAATAGCAGCACCTGCATTTATAGATGTATGTTATTTTGGAACTGATATAGATGATAAAGAAAAGCTTATTGCCTATAACAAGTCAGTTGAAGAAATTAGAAAAGAGGTAGGAGCAGACTCACTAGAATATTTAAGTTTAGATAGTTTGAAGGAGATAACAAAGGATTGTCATATAAAGGGGCTATGCACAGGATGCTTTACAGGAAAATATCCAATAGAAGTTCCAGGAGAAATTCAAAAAGATAGATTTGAAACAATTAAATTTTAATAAAAAGGTCGCATGATATGCGACCTTTTTATTAAAATTTAAAAATTGGAAAAATTTTCTTACTTTCCAAAATGTTTCTAAAGTAAAAACAAGAAAGAGTGAAATAATATTACTATAAAACGAAAAAAAGGAGGAAACTTTTTATGAAAAAAATAGTAAGATTAGTTACAGTCTTTCTTGTTTTATTTTTGTTGATGTTTTCGGCAAAAGTATATGCTGCAACTTTAGATACAATTAATATTACAACAGATAAAACTACTGTACATCCAGGAGAGACTGTGACTGTCACGATAGACTTTGGAGCAGATTTAGGTGCATACACAATAGATGTTGCATATGATAATAATTTGTTTGAGTATGTATCATCAGAAGGTGGTACTGCAAATGATACAGGAACAAAGGTAAGGGTATATTTCTATGACCAAACTGGAGGTTCAAGCCCACGAACTACTATGTCTGTTACATTTAAAGCAAAACAGGGAATAACAACATCAAATCCAACAGAATTTAGTATAACAGCAGAGGGATTGGCAAATCCAGACGCTTCTGTTACGTATGATGATATTACAACTCCAATTTTAAAGGATATAATAGTTGAGCCTGTTTATATTGATTACAAAATTGAGCTTAATTATACAGGAGATATTATAAAAAATGAAGAAAAGGATATGCAAATTGTAATATCATCGGCAATGGGAAAAAATTATGAACACACAAGGATTATTGCAGAAGCAGTAACTCCAACAGGAGAAGATGTGAAGCTTCTTGCTACAGATAGTGAAGGACTTGAGCATGACATTATAGAAAGCGGCTGGGGAGACGCTTCAGGAGATTCTTTAGGTGGACAAGATGTGGTAAAGGAATTAGCTGTAAGAGGTCTTTTTACTGGAATAGGAGATTATTCTATTACATTAAAAATAGTTGATAGAGATGATTCAGATAGTGTGATTGCAAGTGAGACTTTTTCGATTACAGTAAAAGAAGTTGCAACTACTAATCCAGATACAGATACGACAGTTCCACCAACAACAGGTGAGACAGATAATGATAAAACAGAAAATGATAATAATGTAACAACAGAAACTACTGAAGAACCTACAACTTTACCAAAAACAGGTAATACAGTATATCTTGCTATAATACCAATAATAGTTGTGTTGGCAATTGCTTATGTTGCATTAAAAAGAAAGGATTAAATAAATTATTTATAATTAATATAAAATAACATTATTTTAAATATATATCTTTTTATATGTAGGGGCACGGTGTACCGTGCCCATGAAAAACATTGATAGCAAATTTAAATAATTACATAATGAGAGGTATGAAAATGAAAAGGAGAGAAAAAAGAAATAGAAAGAAAAAAAATGTTAGACGAATAATATTGGTTATTATATTTTGTATACTAATTTATACGGGATATGGGATTTATAAAGAGAGAAAAATTAGATTTATAGGTAAAGATGAGGTCATAGCTGACACATTAGAAGATGTAAGAGATAGTACAGAGGAAGTTAAAGAAGAAACACAAAGTCTTTCTTTGATAGAAGAAATGTATGAAGGGTATAATGTGTGTGCAAAATTAGAAATACCAATAATAAATTTAAAACTGTATGTTTTTTCAGATTATTCGGTAGAGGCTATGAAAATTTCTGCTATTAAGTTTTGGGGCCCAGAACCTAATGAAATTGGAAATTTTTGTATAGCTGGGCATAATAAAGAGGGAATGTTTAATCATTTAATTAATTTAGAAATTGGAGATGAAATTTATTTAACTGATAATAAAAATGGAACATGTACTTATACTATATATGATATTTATAAAGTAAAACCTGAAAATACAGAACCAATAGAGCAAGATACAAATGGAGAAAAAATAGTCACATTAATTACTTGTACAAATTATTCCAAAAACAGGTTGATTGTTAAGGCTAGAGATTAGAAATTAAAAGTTAGAGGTTAGAAGTATGAAGAAATATTTAAAAATTGTTTTAATCATGTTAGGAATTCTTTTTACATTCCAATTTTTTGATGTAAATTACGGTGTAGAACTGAAGGAGGGGATAGAGAATTTTCCAGAGAGTTATCAACCATATTTATTAGAATTACAGAAAAATCATTCAAATTGGAGATTTATAGCATTATATACTAATTTAGATTGGGAGTATGTTATTAATAATGAAAATGTTTTTGGGAAGAATTTAGTACCTAAATCATATTCTGATAAATGGAAAAATACGAATGAGGGAGAGTATAATGTCGAGGTAGACTTGGGTTGGGTAGATTGTTCACGAATGGCTTTACAATATACAATGGATCCACGAAATTTCTTAAATGAAGTGAGAATATTCCAGTTTGAGGCATTGTCTTATGATGAGAAAACGAACAATTTAGATGGAGTTGAAAAAATATTATATGGAACCGAATTTTATAATACAATAGTAGAGTATCTTACTAATTCAGGTGAGAATGTGACTACATCAAGTAAATATTCAGAATTGATTTTATCAGCAGGACAAACTGCAGGAGTAAGTTCTTATCATTTAGCTTCTAGAATAAAACAAGAAGTTGGTCCGTTTTTAAGTCATTCTTCAATTTCTGGAACAGTTGAAGGGTATGAAGGATTATATAATTTCTATAATATAGGTGCAACAAGTTCTTCAGAGGAAATGGGAGCGATAAAAAATGGATTACAATATGCAAAAGATGGAAAGGGTGCAAGCGAAGCGGTAAAACAGAAATATCTAATTCCATGGAATACAAAGGAAAGAGCAATAACAGGTGGAGCTATTTTTATTGGCTCTAGTTATATTAATGTAGGACAAGATACTTTGTATTTGCAAAAGTTTCAAGTTGTGGATACAGGTAGTGGAGAATTGTTTTGGCACCAGTATATGACTAATGTTTTGGCTCCATATAGTGAGTCAAAGTCAATATATAGTGGTTATTCAAATACAGGAATTCTAGACAGCAGTATGACTTTTATTATACCTGTTTATGATAATATGTCTGAAACACGAGTGGAAAATTTAAATATCTTAGATAGTGATTTTGATGAGGATAATACGAAGGTATATGCAAATGTTACTACTACTTTAAATATAAGAACAGGTCCGTCAACTTCTTATGAAGTATTAACACAAGTGGATAGCTCTGTAATAATGACAAGGATAGCTAAGGGAAAACAATCAGGAGAATTGTGGGATAAAGTGGTTCTACCAAGTGGCATTGTTGGGTATGCTTTTCAAAGTTATTTAGAGGAAGTACCTGAGGCAAAGATTGAAGAAATTAAATTATCAGTAGATAGTTTAATTATGAATAAAGGAGAAAGTCAGAAGATAAATGTTGAGATTTTGCCAGAAGATGCAAGAGACAATGAAATAGAGTTTAGTTCTAGTGATGAGGAAGTGGCTACTGTGGATACTGATGGAAATATATTGGCTTTAAAATCAGGAAGTACTACAATTACAGCTAAAGCAAAGGCGAATGATGTTTCTAGCCAATTAAAGATACAGATATATTCAACTGTGACAGATATGCTGTTAAATGTAGATGATTTGGTATTACAGGTGGGAGAACAGTTTTTAGTCACACCTATTATATTTCCCGCTGATGCTAATAATAAAAATGTAGTATATATTTCAGAAGATAGTGAAGTTGCTAAAGTTGATGATATTGGAAGTATAATGGCAATTAAAGAAGGAGAGACCAAAATAATTGTTACTACTGAAGAGTCAAGTATAACAAGGAAAATTAAAGTGACAGTACTTGCAAAATTAGGAGAGGATGAGATTCAATTTGAAGAGAGTTTAAAAGTTGAAAATAATGAAATAACAGGATGGGATATACAAAATATTAAAGTTAGTGATGTTAAGGATAAGATAAGTACAGCTTATTCAATTAGAGTATATGACAAAAATGGTAGTGAATTAACAGATGACCAGAGGATTGGAACAGGAAGTGCTATAGTTATAGTTGATGAAGATGATATTATTAAAATGATGTATCATGTGATTATTTATGGAGATGTAAATGGAGATGGAAAGATAAATAGTGTGGACTTATTAGTGCTACAAAGGCATATACTGGAAATAGAAAAGTTGAGCGGTGTTTTTTTGAAGGCAGGGAATATTAATAGGAATGGTAATAATCCATCTTCTATAGATTCACTATTAATACAGAGGCATATATTGGAAATACAATTGATAGAACAGAAATGATACGTTAAAAATGAGATGTGAGAATTTTCATATCTCATTTCAACCACTCACATATTAAATAATAATTTATATAGATGTATAAAACTGAGAAAGGAAAAGAATTAATATGAAACATTTTATAAGTGCATTTATTATCATAGCAGTTTTAACTGCCATTACGAGTATTTGCCTGGCACAGTCAGAGATGGCAATAGTGTCAGATAAAGAGGAAATTGAACAGGAAGATAATATCGTAGTTACAATTAAAATCAGTAATACTAACATTGCTGCATTGACTTTAGAAATATATTGGAATACAGCCAAGTTAGAATATTTAAGTGGTCCAGAAAATTCTAATTATTCTAATAATAGAGTTTTATATACATGGATAAGTGATAATGGTAGAAATGTTGATACTTTGGAGATAGGGGATTTTGTTTTTTATGGAATACAAAATGGAATGGCAGAGATAGTGGTCACAGGAGAATTTTATAACTCAAATGGAGAAGAAGTAAAAATTGACAACAGCATTTTGACAATTCAAATAAGAAAAGAAATGGAAACATATGATAATGTTCAAGAGGCAAATATAGTATCAGCAAATGATGCAAGTTTAAGTGTTTTAAGAATAAATGAAGAAGGAATTAGCCCAGATTTTCAAAAGAATATAAAAGAATATTACTTTATTGCAGATAGTTCAATTGATAGTTTAGAAGTGACAGCTATTCCAGAAAATCAAAATGCAACTGTGATAGTGGCAGGAAACAAAAATTTAGTTATGGGTAAAAATACGATTAATATTAATATACTTTCTGAAGATAAAAGTAATGAAGATGTATATACAATATATGTTACAAGAACTACCGATGTTCAAAAGGCAAATGCAAATTTAGAAAATCTTGCAGTAAGGCAAGGGGATTTAATTCCCGAATTTGATAATAATGTTACAAGATATCAAGTGGAGATAGCTTATGAGGCGGAGAGTATAGACCTTCTAGCAGTCCCTGAGAGTCAGCAAGCTACGGTAACTATAACCGGAAGTAATAAAATGGAAATAGGAGATAATACAATTTTAATAAATGTATTGGCAGAGGATGGTATAACTATTAAGAAATATGAATTAATAGCCCACAGAAGAAGTGAAGAAGAAGAATTACAACATGACATAGAGGAAGAAAAACAGTTAGAGAGATTAGCTGAAATCTTGGAAGAGCAGAAAGACAAAGAACAAGAGGAAAATCAAGAAAGAAGTGAACAAATTGTATTAAAAATAATTGCTTGTGTTATTGTATTAGTGTGTATTGCAATTGTGGGTATAATAATATATAAGAAGAAAAAATTATAATTTGTCTCATTTTCATAATATGCCGAATATAATAGTATAAAGTCGAAATAAAGGAGGCATTAGATGAGTGAGAATATATTAAGTATAAAAAACATAAATAAGACATATCAAGCAAAAAATGGAGAAACAAAGGCATTAGATAATATTAGTTTAGATGTAAGAAAAGGAGAGTTTGTAAGCATTATAGGTCCAAGTGGATGCGGTAAATCAACTCTTCTTTCTATTATTGCAGGATTGGAGGAAAAGGATACAGGAGAGATTTACTTAGAAGGGAAAGAAATAAAAGGTATATCTAGTGAAATAGGATATATGTTGCAAAAAGATAGTCTACTAGAATGGAGAACTATATATAATAATGTAGTTTTAGGTTTAGAAATAAGGGGAATAAAAACAAATGAAAATGAAGAGTATGTAAATAATTTGTTAAAAAAATATCACTTGTATGAGTTTAAAAATAAATATCCAATACAATTATCAGGAGGAATGAGGCAGAGAGTAGCACTTATAAGGACTTTGGCAATTAAACCAAAAATATTATTACTAGATGAGGCTTTTTCGGCGTTAGATTATCAGACTAGAATAATGGTAACAAAAGATGTATATAACATTTTAAGACAGGAAGAAATAACCGCACTAATAGTAACTCATGATATATCTGAAAGTGTAAGTTTATCTGATAGAGTAGTGGTTTTAACAAAAAGACCTGCTAAAATTAAAAATATACATGAAATTAAGTTTGATATGGATAATAGAACTCCGATTAACTGTAGGGAGAGACCAGAATTTAGTAAGTACTTTAACACCTTATGGAAGGAGTTGGATATAAATGGATAAAAAAAATATTTCAGAAAATAGGAGAAAATATCTTAAAAAGATAAAAGTTAATAAAATTACAATATTAATTACTCAAATTATTGTATTAGTAGCATTTATTGTAATTTGGGAGATATTAGCAGATACAAAGGTAATAAACAGTTTTATAACTAGTAGTCCAAGTAGAATTTTAAAAACTTTTATAAATATTAAAGACAATGATTTAATGTTGCATTTATGGGTTACTGCATATGAAACTATAGTAGGATTTATAGTGGGAACACTTATTGGTGTAATAATTGCAATACTACTTTGGTGGTCAGAATTTTTATCAAAGGTGCTAGAGCCTTTTTTAGTTGTATTAAGTAGTTTACCAAAGACGGCATTGGGACCAATAATAATTATCTGGGTTGGAGCTGGCACTCCAGCTATAATTGTTATGGCTGTCGCTGTTTCGTTGGTTGTAACGATATTAGACATGTCTAATGGATTTTTAAATACAGATAAAGAAAAAATAAAAATGGCTAGAAGTTTTAATGCAAATAAAATACAATTGTTAACAAAGATAGTGATACCAAGTAATATATCTACTTTTATTAATACATTAAAAGTAAATATAGGTCTTTCACTAGTAGGAGTAATAACGGGAGAATTCTTAGTATCAAAAGCAGGTTTAGGATATTTAATTGTCTATGGTGGCCAAGTATTTCAATTAGATTTGGTTATGACTAGTGTAATTATTTTAGGCATAATGGCCGCAATAATGTATCAAAGTGTTGTGATATTAGAAAAAATTATTTTACGTGAAAAGTAGGGGGTCGCCGTCTTCGGCGACCTGAAACAATATCTCCAAAATTCTCACACATTCTTGACATAAGCATAAAATATAAAGAAGTTTTTTAAAGGAGGTTTTAAATTGAGTAAGAAGATTATTGCAATAATGATTTTGGTTGCAATTTTAGGAGGAGTGATTGGCTTCTTTATAGGATGGGCAGTTGCGCCTAGAAATAATACTGAAATGGGTGATAGTGTAACTGATGATAAAGCTGGGGAGAAAAGCTTGAAAGAGATAAGTGTGATGGAGGTTACTCGTTCTATTTTCTATGCACCGCAATATGTTGCACTAAGTCAAGGCTTTTTTGAAGAAGAAGGACTAACAATTGATTTGACGACTGGTTCAGGAGCTGATTCTGTTATGACAGCAGTTCTGTCAAATCAGGTAGACATTGGATTTGCAGGTCCAGAGGCATCAATTTATGTGTATAATCAAGGTAGTACAGACTATCCAAAGGTTTTTGCACAATTAACCAAAAGAGATGGTTCTTTCTTGGTTAGTAGAGAGCAAAATGATGATTTTAAATGGACTGATGTAAAAGGTTCAGTCATTATTCCAGGAAGAGTTGGTGGAGTTCCAAATATGACTCTACAATATGTATTAAGACAAAATGGAATAGACGTGGAAAAAGATGTGACTTTAGATACAAGTATAAGTTTTGATTTAATGGCAGGAGCTTTTTCAGCAGGTAATGCAGATTATGTTTCACTGTTTGAGCCAACAGCATCAGCTACTGAAAATGCAAATGCAGGATACATTGTAGCTTCTTTAGGAGCAGAAACAGATGAAGTAACATACACGACTTATTTTGCTACGTCAAGCTATATTGAGAAAAATAACGATGTAATACAATCATTTACAAATGCTATAAATAAAGGATTAGCGTGGGTTCAAACTCATTCAGCAGAAGAAATAGCAGATGCAATTTCAGCTTATTTCCCAGATACTGATAAAGATTTGATGATAAGAGTTGTTCAAAATTATATTGACATAGACCCATGGAATACGACTCCAGTAGTTTCAGAAAGTGGATTTGATTTATTACAGACAATAATGGAACAGGCAGATCAATTAGATGAAAGAGTATCTTTTAGTGAGGTTGTAGATAATAGTTTTGCAGAAAATGTGAAATAGAGAGAAAGATTATAATTTGTAGGGATGTATTATGCCC
>CAZWIF010000026.1:8109-15975 GCA_964634355.1 uncultured Clostridium sp. | reverse complement strand
TATTATGAAAGCATTAATTAGCGTATCTGATAAAACAGGTATTGTAGAGTTTGCAAAAGAACTAGAATCACTTGGTGTTGATATTATTTCAACTGGTGGTACTTACAAAAAATTAAAAGAAGAAGGTTTAAACGTCACTGAAATTTCTGAACTTACAGGTTTTCCTGAATGTTTAGATGGTAGAGTTAAAACTTTACATCCAAAGGTTCATGCTGGAATTTTAGCTATGCGCTCTAAAAAATCACATATGCAACAATTAAATGATTTAGGAATTGACACCATTGATTTTGTAATTGTAAATTTATATCCATTTAAAGCTACTATGTTAAAAGAAAATGTAACTCGAGAAGAATGTGTTGAAAATATTGATATAGGTGGTCCTACAATGTTACGTAGTGCCGCAAAAAATTATCAAGATGTTACAGTAATTACAGACCCTGCTGATTATGAAAAAGTTTTGACTGAAATGAAAGAAAATGGACAAGTTAGTCTTGATACTAAATTTTATTTAATGAATAAAGTATTTGAACATACAGCAAATTATGATGCAATGATTTGCAATTATTTAAAGAATGAAAGAAAAGATACTTCCTTCCCACAAAAATTAACATTAACATACGAAAAAGTTCAAGAAATGAGATATGGAGAAAATCCTCATCAATTAGGAGCTTTATATAAAGAAATTGGAAAATGCACAGGTTCGCTAACAGTTGCTAAACAACTTAATGGAAAAGAATTATCTTTCAATAATATAAATGATACAAATGGTGCTCTAGAATTATTAAAGGAATTTGATGAACCAACTGTTGTCGCTTGTAAACATGGTAATCCTTGTGGTGTTGGTAGCGATGAAAATAGCATATATGAAGCTTGGAAAAAAGCTTTTGCTGCTGATAAGACTTCAATATTCGGTGGAATAGTTACTGTAAATCGTGAGGTTACTCTTGAAATGGCTCAAGAAATGAAGGAAATATTCTTAGAAGTAATAGTTGCCCCTTCTTTTCAGGCAGAAGCATTGGAATTATTAAAATCAAAGAAAAATTTAAGACTATTAGAATTACCTGAAATAACAGTAAAGCAACCAGAAGGAAATTATGATATTAAGAAAATCAATGGTGGCATTATTGTTCAAACAATAGATTCAAAATTATTAGATAATTATACTGTTGTTACTGATAGAAAACCAACAGATAAAGAATTAGAAGACATGATGTTTGCATGGAAAGTAGTAAAATTTGTTAAATCAAATGGTATAGCAGTTGCAAAAAATAAGCAGACAATCGGAATTGGTCCTGGACAAGTAAATAGAATTTGGGCAACAAAACAATGTTTTGAACATGCAGAAGAGCTTATAGCTCCTGGGGCAACACAAGATGCCGTTTTAGCGTCTGATGCTTTCTTCCCATTCAATGATTGTGTAGAAGCTGCTCACAAAGCTGGTATAACAGCAATAATTCAACCAGGTGGTTCTGTTCGCGATCAAGATTCAATTGATAAATGCAATGAATATGGAATAACAATGATATTCACAGGAATGAGGCACTTTAGACATTAGAATTTAATAGCCAATTTAAGTCACAGGGCACGGTGCACCGTGCCCCTACATTTTATTTAAAATACTCTATTCCTGACTCAAATATCTTTTGGTCTTTATTCCCTGGTACATTCTGTAACACTCCATTTGTGTAACATCTTTCTGAATGTCCCATTTTTCCTAAAATTCTTCCGTCTTTACTTGTTATTCCCTCTATTGCATAAGTTGAACCATTTGGATTGTAATTTATGTCATATGTTGCATTTCCAACTTTATCAACATATTGTGTTGCTATTTGTCCATTTTCTATTAATTCTTCCATGACTTTTTCACTTGCAACAAACCTTCCTTCACCATGTGATATTGGTATTACAAATTCTTCTCCTAATTCTACCTTGTTAAACCATGGAGATAATTTTGAAACCACCTTTGTTGTTACTAGTTTTGACTGATGTCTTGCAATTTTATTGAATGTTAATGTTGGCATTGTATCATCCATTTCAATAATGTTTCCATATGGTACTAGCCCTAATTTTATCAGTGCTTGGAAGCCATTGCAAATACCTAATATTAGTCCATCCTGTTCATATAAATGTTTTTGTATTAATTCTTTTAGTTTTGGATTTCTAAATACTGAAGCAATGAACTTTCCTGAACCGTCTGGTTCATCTCCTGCACTAAATCCTCCTGGCAACATTATTATTTGTGATTCTTTTATTTGTTTTGCAAATTCCTCTATTGATTCTTGAATATCATTTGATTTTGTATTTTTGAACACTGTTACACTTGCAGTTCCTCCTGCATCCTCAAAAGCTTTTGCTAAGTCATATTCACAATTTGTTCCTGGAAATACTGGTATAAATACTCGTGGTTTTGCAACTTTATTCTTAGCAATCAATATACATTTTTTATCTGATAATATATTAATATTTCTATTTTCTTTAATTTTCTCTGCCTTTGTAGGAAATACCTTTTCTAATGGTTTTTCCCACTCTTTTATTAATTCATCTAAATCAAATTCTACATCTGAATTTACAATTATCTTTTCTTCCTCTACTGTATTGCCTAATATTTGTAATTTGTGATTCTCTACTTCTTCACTTAATTCAATTACAAATGAGCCATACAATGGCATAAATAATTCTTTATCATTTTCAAACTTAAATCCAATTTTATTACCCATGCACATTTTAGTTACAGCATCAGCTATTCCACCATTTTTTATAGTTCTAATAGCTAGAACTTTTCCATCCTGAATTAAACTATGTACTAGTTCGTAGTTCTTCTTCAACTCATCAAAATCTGGTAAATAATCTTTATCTATTTTTGTTTTTAATAAAAATACTTTAGAGTTTACTTTTTTAAATGCACTTGAAATTACCTTCTTAGTGTTTACAGTTCCAACACAGAAAGACACAAGTGTCGGTGGTACATCTAATTCATTATAACTTCCAGACATGCTATCTTTTCCACCTATTGCTGCTATCTGAAGTTTTTCTTGAACTAGATACGCTCCTAGTAATGCAGCTAAAGGTTTTCCCCATCTTGAAGCATCTGCTCCTAGCTTTTCAAAATATTCCTGTAATGTTAGCCATGCATTTTTATAATTTCCTCCAAGAGCTACATATCTTGAAATTGACTCAATTATTGCAAAAACAGCTCCATGGAAAGGACTCCAAATTGCAATCTCTGGATTATAACCGTAAGTCATAATTGTTCCCGTATCTGTATATCCATTCAAGGTTGGAATTCTTGCTACCATACCTTCTTCTGGTGTTAATTGTTCTTTTCCTCCAAAAGGCATAAGAACAGTATTAGCTCCAATTGTACTATCAAATCTCTCTACTAATCCTTTTTGTGAACAGCAATTTAAATCTGTTATTGTTTTTATCCAATCATTTTTTATATCTTTAGATTCTTCTTTTTCAAAATATGATTTTGAATAATCTGGTTTAACAATAGTTGCATTTGAAGTTCTTTTAGCTCCATTTGTATTTAAAAAATCACGGCTTACATCAATTATTGCCTTTCCTCTCCAATACATTTTTACTCTTGGTTCCTCTACTACATCTGCTATAATTGTAGCCTCTAAGTTCTCGGTTTCCGCAAGCTTTATAAATTTTTCTACATTTTCGTCTGCCACAACAACAGCCATTCTTTCCTGTGATTCTGATATTGCAAGTTCAGTTCCATCAAGACCTTCATACTTTTTAGGCACCTTATCTAAGTTTACTACTAATCCATCAGCCAACTCACCAACTGCTACGGAAACACCTCCTGCACCAAAGTCATTACATCTTTTTATTAATTTTGTAGCTTCAGCATTTCTAAATAATCTTTGTATTTTTCTTTCCTCTGGTGCATTACCTTTTTGTACTTCTGCTCCACAAGATGTAAGAGAATTACTATTCTGTGCTTTTGAAGAGCCTGTTGCTCCTCCACATCCATCTCTTCCTGTTCTACCTCCAAGTAATACCACTTTGTCACCAGGCATTGGGCGTGTTCTTATTACATTTTTAGCAGGAGCAGCAGCTATTAATGCTCCCACTTCTAATCTTTTTGCCACATATCCTTCATTGTATATTTCATAAACACCACCTGTTGCAAGTCCTATTTGATTTCCATATGAACTATATCCACGAGCTGCCTCATTTGTTAATTTCTTTTGAGGTAATTTATTTGGTAAAGTCTCTTCTACTGACTTTCTTGGGTCTCCACATCCGGTTACTCTCATTGCCTGATACACATATGTTCTTCCTGATAATGGATCACGTATTGCACCTCCTAAACATGTTGCAGCACCACCAAATGGTTCAATTTCTGTCGGATGATTATGTGTTTCATTTTTAAACATAATTAAATATGTTTCTGGTTTTCCATCAACCAAAATATTTGCCTTTATACTACAAGCATTTATTTCTTCTGATTCATCTAAATCTTTTAAAATGCCATTTTTCTTTAACTCTTTCACCGCAACTGTTGCAATATCCATTAAGCATATATCTTTTGCTTTTTTATTTTCATACACAAACTCTCTTGTCTTTATATAATCTTCATATACTTTTTGTAATAAATCCCACTTTATATCTATAACCTCTAATCCTGTTAAAAAAGTAGTATGTCTACAATGGTCAGACCAATATGTATCAATCATTTTCATCTCTGTAATTGTTGGGTCTCTTTTTTCTTCATCTTTAAAATATTTTTGGCAGAACTTCAAATCAGCCATATCCATAGCAAATCCATACTTTTCATAGAATTCTTTTACATTTTCATCAGTCATTTCTGTAAAACCTGTTACAACTTTTACATCATCAGGGATAACGGTTTCATCTTCTAGTTTCTCATGCTTTTCTAATGTGGCTTCTCTAGAATCAACTGAATTTATTAAATAAGCCTTCACTCTTCTTAGTTCCTCATCTGAAATATTTCCAGATAAGATATATACCTTAGCGGTTTTAGCAACTGGCTTAATCCCTCCACCTGCAACTATTTGTAGACATTCTACAAGTGAATTTGCTCTTTGATCAAACTGTCCTGGTAAAAATTCAATTGCAAATATTTTATCATCAGGTTTAAAAGGATATTCTTCTTCAAAGCATATATCAACTTGTGGTTCTGAAAACACTGTATTTTTCGCTTTTTCGAATACTTCTTCGGACAAACCTTCAACATCATATCTATTTAGGATAATAATATCATTAAGTCTCTCTAATTGTAAGCTTTCTTTCAAATCTAATAAGACCCCTTTTGCTTCAACATCAAATCCTTCTTTTTTTTGTACATAAATCCTTCTGACCATTTTTATACCAATCCTTTCTTTCATATATTTTTTTAGTTCTTTACTATAATTTTCAACTATAATATACTTTTTAACTACAATTTTTATTTTAGATAAATATTAATTTTAAAAAGGGGACACAACCTTCCCCTTTTCTTATTTTTTCAATTTATGATATACTTTTTTCCCCTTTTTTAAAATAGCATAACCATTTCCAAAGTCTGTATCAGATAATTTATAATTTATATCTTCAACTTTTTGGTCATTCAAAGTAACCCCTCCTTGGGTAATTAATATTCTTGCTTGACCTTTAGATGGTGCTATTCCTGTTAAAACTAATGCGTCAACAATAGATATGTTAGCATCTTCAATTTTTGTAGTTGGCATATTATCTGTATCACCATTTCCATTAAATAAAGCAAGAGCTGCCTTCTCTGCTTTTTTAGCCTCTTCTTCTCCATGTATCAACTTCGTAATCTCATATGCAGCTATCTTTTTTGCTTCATTTATTTTTTCGCCCTCTAAAGAAGATAATCTATTTATTTCCTCCATTGGTAAAAATGTAAGTAAACTTAATACATTTCTTACTGACGTATCTTCTATATTCCTCCAATATTGGTAAAATTCATATGGAGAAGTTCTTTCAGGATTTAGCCAAAGTGCACCCTTTGCAGTTTTTCCCATTTTCTTTCCTTCTGAATTTGTCAATAATTTAAATGTTAAGCCATAAGAATCTTCTGAACCCATTTTTCTAATCAGTTCAACTCCACCCAAAATATTTGACCATTGATCATTTCCACCAATTTGTACTTTACAATTATATTTATCATGTAAATATAAAAAGTCATAACTTTGAAGTAAAAGGTATCCCATTTCAAAAAATGTTAAACCTGTCTCAAGTCTATTCTTATAGCATTCCTGAGCTATCATTTTTGATATAGTAAATTTACTTCCAATATCTTTCATAAAATCCAAGTAATTTAACTCTAATAACCAATCCTTGTTATCAACAATAATTGCTGCATTGTCTCCCTCAAATGACACGAACCTTTCAGCTTGTTTTTTTATTGCTTTTACATTTTCGTCTAGCTGTTCTCTTGTAAGCATTTGTCTCAAATCTGTTCTACCAGATGGATCTCCAATAACTGCAGTTCCTCCACCCATAAGAATGATAGGTCTGTGACCTGCCTTTTGTAGTCTTGAAGCAACCATTAATGCAACAAAGTGACCAATATGTAAACTATTAGCTGTTGGGTCAATTCCTATATAAAAACTAACACTTTCTTTTTGAAATAATTCCTTCATTTCTTTTTCGTGTGTTAATTGTTCTATGTATCCTCTTTTTTCTAATTCTTCAATTATATTTGGCATTTTACTCCCCCATTTCTTGTCTTTAACCAATGTTGTTGTTATTATATCACAAAAATCTTTTAGTGTATAGTTTTTTTAGAATGAAATTACCCTAAATTAAATTGTAAAAATAAAAGGGGTTTTTAGCCATTTCAAAATTTGTAGAATTTTGATAACGTTAAAATTTACTTTAATAGGAAAGTATGATTTTCCTATTAGATAAAAAGACCATTTGAATTATACAAATAGCCTTTTTATTATATATTTACTCTTTTTAATCATTATCGAATAGCAATTTTATTCCCCATAATCCTGATATTCCAACTAGGGTATACACTATTCTACTAAGAACAGACATTTCTCCAAATAATGCTGCTACTAGGTCAAATCTAAATAAACCTATTAATCCCCAAACTATTGCTCCTATTATAATCAATATTAAAGCAATTTTATCTATAACTTTCATTGCTACACCTCCCTTATAAATTTATTATTTCGACTTTGTTATCTTTTTATACAATTTTATCTAATTGGTAATTTTTCTATACCTCATACTAGGATTGAACCCTGATCTAGATTTTAAACTTATCTCTTTAACAGTTTATCAAACTGTCAAGTATCCGAACTTAATCAATTTAATTAAATTGTAATTACTTTTCATGTAAATCATCCATTTAACCTAAAAATTAAAATTTTATTTATTTAATTGAATATTTTTCTAATTTCTGTAAAAACTATTTATAATAAAATCCACGGAGGTAATTATGAATAATTTTGAAAATTCTAAACAATATCAAGATTATGTCGATAAGAAATCACCCAATTCACCAATTTTAAAAGATTGCTTTAATGCTTTTTGGGTTGGGGGACTTATCTGTTGTATAGGTCAAATAATCTTAGATATATGTCAAGCAAGGGGATTAAGTACTGAGCTTTCAGGTACTGTATGCTCTATTATTTTAATTGGTATAAGTGCTTTTCTTACCGGACTTAATCTATTTAATAAAATTGGAAAATTTGCTGGTGCAGGTTCTTTAATTCCCATAACAGGTTTTGCAAATTCAATTGTATCTCCTGCTATGGAATATAAATCAGAAGGATACGTAATGGGAGTAGGCGCCAAAATGTTTACAGTTGCAGGTCCTGTACTCGTATATGGAATTTCCACATCTATTTTGGTAGGACTTATATATTTTATTTT
>CAZWIF010000026.1:0-8009 GCA_964634355.1 uncultured Clostridium sp. | reverse complement strand
TACTCGTATATGGAATTTCCACATCTATTTTGGTAGGACTTATATATTTTATTTTGTAAAATAAATTATGATAATGTTTAAAATTATTGCAATTTCCAGGGCAGACGCGAGGCCTGCCCCTACAGAGATATTTAATTATATAAAACAATTTAATTACCCTACAAACAACAATTTATTTTAGAAAAGGAGAAATTTTTATGCAGAAATTAGGATTACAAACTATTAAATTTGATACTCCACCCACTATAACATCTACTGCTTCAATAGTTGGTCCAAAAGAAGCTGATGGACCTTTAGCTTCATATTTTGATAAATGCTTAGATGATGAATTCTGGGGTGAAGAAACTTGGGAAAAAGCTGAAAGTAAAATAATAAAAGAAACAGTTAATCTTGCAATTGCAAAGTCAAGTATTCCAAGTCAAAATATAGATTATTGCTTTGCTGGAGATTTGCTAAATCAATGTATTTCTTCAAGTTTTGGTCTAAGAGAACTTAATATACCGTTTTTCGGTATATTTGGAGCCTGTTCAACATTTGTAGAGTCCATTTCCTTAGGAAGTGTATTCATAGATGGAGGTGCTGCCCAAAATGTATTATGTGCTACATCAAGCCATTTTTGTAGTGCAGAAAAGCAATTCAGATTTCCACTAGAGTTAGGAAATCAAAGACCCCCTACATCTCAATGGACTGTTACCGGTTCTGGTGCAGTGGTTCTTTCAAAAGCAGGAAATGGTCCTTATATAACTCACATTACTTCAGGTAAAATTGTAGACCTTGGAATAAAAGATGCCAACAACATGGGTGCAGCAATGGCTCCTGCAGCTGTAGATACACTACTTACTCATTTTAAAGATACTGGACGTGCACCTAGTTACTATGACGTAATATTAACAGGCGATTTGGGTCATATCGGTAAAGATATTACAATAGATATGATGAAAACTCATGGATATAATATAAAATCAAATTATAATGACTGTGGTGTTTTAATATTTGATAAAGAAACACAAGATACTCACTCTGGTGGTAGTGGTTGTGCTTGTTGCGGAACTGTTTTTTCTGGCTATGTATTTAAGCAGTTACAAGAAAAGAAACTAAAAAAAGTTCTATTAATTGCAACAGGGGCTTTGATGAATTCAACATCATCTCAACAAGGAGAATCTATTCCAGGAATTGCCCACGCAGTTTCAATAGAGTTATGAGACAAGGGACTGAGTTTTTGTCTCACAAATAGCAATTTTAGAAAGGAGATAAGAACATGTTTGAATTTTTTAGTAATATAGATTGGATGCAATACGTATGGTGTTTTATAGTTGGTGGTATACTTTGTATTATTGCACAAATTCTTATTGATAAAACAAAACTTACTTCTGCAAAAATATTAGTTTTATATGTAACAATTGGTACAATTCTAGGTGGTCTTGGCATATATAAATACTTAGTAGATTTTGCTGGTGCAGGTGCAACAGTTCCATTAACAGGATTTGGCTACAATTTAGCTAAAGGTGCCATAGAAGGAGTTAAAGAATCTGGCATTATAGGAGCATTTACTGGTGGAGTAAAGGCATCTGCCGGTGGAATTGCTGCAGCTGTATTCTTTGGGTATATAGCCTCATTAATATCAAAACCGAAAATCAAAAAACAGTAATTTTACAATTTTTTACATTTATGACTATTATATAAAATTATGGTATAATTTAACTGTAATGGCAAAAGCCGTTGCAGTCTTTATTAGAATGTTCCTCGTTTGTTAAAAACGTGGGGCATTCTTTACTATTTCTTAGCCATATGATATAATGGCTTTAATTATAAGTTTAGGAGGATATTTTATGGAATTAGAAGATTATCAAAAAGCTGCTGATTATATAAAAAAACAAATTGGCTCAACAACACCTAGAATTGCTATAATATTAGGTTCTGGTCTTGGTGTTTTAACTGAGGATTTTGAAAATTTGATTACTATTAAATATAATGACATTCCCGGATTTCCAGTTTCTACAGTTGCTGGACATGCTGGGGAACTATTAGTTGGAACCATTAACAATGTTCCTGTAATTGCAATGAATGGAAGATTTCATTATTATGAAGGCTATGATTTAAAAAAAGTTACCTTTCCTATTAGAGTTTTTCATTTGCTAGGAATAGATAACTTATTACTTACAAATGCTGCTGGTGGAATAAATTTAGCTTTTCAAACTGGAGATTTTATGGTCATAACAGACCACTTATCTTTTTTCGCCGAATCTGCCTTAAGTGGTAAAAATTTAGATGAATTTGGAGTTCGTTTTCCTGGCATGTCTCAAGTATATGATAAAGAACTTTCAGAAAAACTCTTTGATATCATAAATAAATACACTAATTGTGCTCAAAAAGGAGTATATGCTTATATGAAAGGGCCTAATTTTGAAACCCCAGCAGAAATTAGAGCTTTACGTACATTAGGTGCAGACGCTGTTGGTATGTCTACAGTTCCAGAAGCTATAATAGCTAAGCACTGTGGGATGAAAATAACAGGAGTATCATGTATAACAAACATGGCTGCTGGAATTGAAAAGAAAGAATTATCTCATGAAGATGTTAGTGAAACAGCCGATAGAGTAAAATATATGTTTAAAAATATTGTAAAAGAGTATATACAATTGTTTTAGTTCTTATGAATTTTTAAAATGGCACATTACAACGTGCTCCATGGATAAAAAATCATGTGAAATTTTAAGAGATAGAAAAAAGAGAACTGTAAGTTCTCTTTTTTCTATCTCTTACTGAATTGAGGCGCCTTTCTAGCCTTCTTCATTCCGTATTTCTTTCTTTCCTTCATTCTTGAGTCTCTCGTCAAGAATCCACTTGATTTAAGTATTGGTCTGAATTCTGCATTTGCTTCATTTAAAGCTCTTGCTATGCCATGACGGATAGCACCAGCTTGACCAGTTGTTCCTCCACCTGTTACTTTGCAAACAACATCATATTTGTCTGCTGTATTTGTAGCAACTAATGGTTGTCTTACAATTACTTTTAATGTATCTAATCCTAGATATTCTTCTATATCCTTACCATTAATTGTTATTTTTCCTGTTCCTTCTGTAAGTCTTACTCTCGCTATTGAACTTTTTCTTCTTCCTGTTCCACAAAATACAATATTTTCAGATTTTGCTTTAGCCATTTAATTTCCCTCCTAGATATTTATTATTTATTAGAATTCCCATATTTCAGGTTTTTGAGCTTGGTTTTCATGTTCACTACCTGCATATATTCTTACTTTCTTTAATTGTTGTCTTCCTAAACTGTTATGTGGTAACATTCCTTTTATTGCAAGCATCATTGCTTTCTCTGGATTTTTTTCCATCATATCCTTAGCAGAAATTTCCTTCATTCCGCCAATATATCCTGAATGATGTCTATAAACTTTATCATTTAGTTTATTTCCTGTTAACTTTACTTTACCACAATTAATTATAATAACATGATCTCCAACATCTAAATTTGGTGTAAATGTTGGTTTATGTTTTCCTCTTAATAATTTTGCAGCTTCTGTTGCTACTCTACCTAATGCTTTATTCTCTGCATTAATTATATACCATTTACTTTCGATTTCATTTTTCTTAACACTGTAAGTTGTATTATTCATGGTAATAAATCCTCCATTCATTTTAATATTATTCTAGATTATATCTTTAATATTATTTGTATATAGATATGTACTTAATTTCAGAACTACAACTACCGGGGAATAGTTCTATTAATCAAGTCATATTTCTACAGCACCACAATATTTTAATACATTTTTTTAGAAATGTCAATAAAACTCTTGACATTTTTTTAAATTTATTGTATCATTGTATTCGTTGATTAAATGAAGTAACATAATTATCAAGAAGAAGTCGTCCACTTCTCACCTTATCTTATGGAAAAAGGTTTAAATGTTATTATTTTTAATAATGTGTGGATTGGCTTGTCTTGTGACAAGTTCTTTTTTTCAATAATTTGCTTTAACACTAGAGCATATGGAGGTGTTTTTTATAAAACAAGAATTACTTATTAATGAACAGATTCGTTTTAGCGAAGTTCAAGTTATTTCTGAAAATGGTGAAAAACTTGGAGTTATGAAAATTAATGATGCTATAGATTTAGCCGCTTCAAAGGATTTAGACCTAGTATTAGTCGCTCCTAACAATAAACCCGCAGTTTGTAAAATTATGAACTATGGAAAATATAAATTTGAACTAGCTAAAAGAGAAAAAGAAGCTAAGAAAAAGCAAAAGACTTCCGAACTTAAGGAAATACGTATTACACCAAATACAGAGGAACATGACTTCAATTTTAAATGTAAAAATGCTAAGAGATTTCTTGAAGATGGTTCTAAAGTAAAGATAACCGTTCGTTTCCGTGGAAGAGAGTTAAATTATGTTAAACTTGGTGAAAATATTTTAAATAAATTCATTGAAGAGCTTTCTGAAATATCTGTTCCTGAAAAAAAACCTTTATTGGAAGGTAAAAACATGTTTATAATTTTACAACCTAAATAAATTATTATTACAATAATTATAAAATAATCATAAAAGGAGTGAATTTAAAATGGCAAAATTAAAAACAAATAAAGCAGCTGCAAAAAGATATCACTTAACAGCTACTGGTAAAGTTAAAAGAACAAAAGCTAATAGAAGACATCTTTTAGCTAACAAAACTACTAGACAAAAGAAATCAGGAAAAATTCAAAATGCATATGCAGATAAGACTTGTGTAGCAGGAATCAAGAAAATGCTACCATATGGAAATTAATAGATTGGGAGGAATTTAAAATGGCAAGAGTTAAAACTGCGATGATTACTCGTAAAAAACATAAAAAAGTATTAAAAAGAGCAAAGGGATATTATGGAGCCAAACATTATAGATTTAGAAATGCTAAACAAGCTGTTATGAAATCTGGAATGTATGCTTATGTTGGAAGAAAAGATAAAAAGAGTAATTTTAGAAAACTATGGATTACAAGAATTAATGCTGCAGCAAGAATGAATGGTTTAACATATAGCAAATTAATCTCAGGATTAAAAAAAGCAAATGTTGAAATCAATAGAAAGATGCTTGCAGAATTAGCTGTAACAGATGCTGCTGCTTTCTCAAAAATAGCAGAAGTAGCAAAAAACGCATAAATTATAAAAAGCACACACAACTGGTGTTGAAACCTATCGTGTGTGCTTTTTGAGGCAAGAGACGTTATTCAACCACCTCATATGCCTCATTCATCAGAAAGCTCAACGGAATAAAAGTATCTGACTTTAAGAGCAAGAACGCAAAGGTTTTTCCTCCAATTTGGTGGGCTTTTACTCCTACTTTTTCATCTGTCAGAGCCTTTTGAAACTCTAATAGGTATAGCACCGATTTTTCCCCTTTCTAGGTGAAGTTTAATGTATATTATATCACAAAGTCAAAAATAGGTAAATTATTTTTGACTTATTTTTACTTCAGCTTCGTCCTTCTTCTTCTTGATTTGGTAATTTTTCAGTATTTCTTATTCTTTCAATTACTGCTTGATAATCAAGTGCTAAAATTTCTTGTATAGTTTTCTCAATTTCTGGACCCGCTGGAAAATCGGTCTTTTCTAAGCCCACGTTCACAAATCCCACATAATATTCATCAAAAGTTTTTTCCAAGAAACTGTCAATTTTAGTCAAGGCCTCTTGGTCAAATAGGCAACTTGCTTGTATTTCAGTGTTATGCAGATATTCAAATCTAACTCTAGCATACTCTCTCCAAACTTCATATACAACTTGTTTATTATCTACTATAATTTCAGCATTCTCTGCCATTAATTGCGCTATTTCCTCTTTTATTTTCTTTTTTGTCTCATTATCACATTTCCCAGTATCAAGTTGAGCCTGTCTTCTTATAATTTGCAACATTACTTCATTTATCTCCCATTTATCATCAGAAAGTGCATCATTTTTATATATTGAATAATACGTTGCTTCTATTGTTATAAATCTTGATACTTCTTGTACTCTAATTTCAAAAGGTACTGTTCCTTCAACATCATTAAATTCCATTTCAGATTTCAAAATATAGCTTAATGGAGGTACTCCATAGTTGCCTGTCTTATCATTTAAATCAAGGAATTGAGGTTTATTTAATAATTTTTTTATAGTTTCAACTAATAAATACACTTGCGATAAATCTTCTGTAACAATCATCACTCCACATAGGTCATCCATTTGAGAAGCCCTTTCATAACCTCCTTTTCTGAATTTTCTTATAGCTGAACCATTCTTTTTTATCCTAGCTTTAAAATGAACATTACCTATCTTTTCTTCTAATTCTGATTTTATCATTAGCAAAAACCCTTGTACCTCTTCACTTTCTCTAATATGTTTTAATCGCTCTAATAATCTTCTTTCCTCATCAGTCTCTGCTATTAGATTATCTTGCATTTTATTCCTAGCTTTGCCCCAAATCAAATCCCCACTCATCTTGACCTCCAAATTATATTATTGCTTAATTTCCTCTCTCAACTTTTGCATTAATTCTCTGTTAGTTTTCTCTTCATAGTTTAATATATAATTCGCCTCTTTTATTAATTCACTTATAATCTCGTTTTTAGTTTCTTTAGCTTTTCTCAAACTACAGATTTCGTTAGCAACAATGATTTTTTTAATATACTTAAACTCGTGGTTTTCAAAAATTCTTTTTACATATTCTTCAAAGTTTTCCTCTTCTTGCCTTGCAATTAAATAAACTACTTTAGAAATATTTTTGCCATATTTTTCTTCAATTTCTCTTAATGAACATTTTTTACTTTCCAGTGCATTTTTCAAAACTGCTACTGTTAATACTTCATCCTCCACTGTATTTCCCTCATTAATAAGAATTCTTAGAGTTTCTTTTATATAATCTGTTTCTAATTCTTTTTCTTTTATAAGATTAATAGCTGTTTTCCATTTGTATGTTTTAGGAAACTCTTCCCATTCATCTAAAGAAAACAACTTTAATTCAATTTCTTGCAATTCTTTTGCGTCTTCCATTTGCAATCTTTTTCTTTCTTCTAGTGGACACAAAAAGTCTCTATATATTAATCCCAATATTATTATTGTCTCATTTTTTAATTTTTGTTCTTCTAATGGCTCTTTTATTTTCGGAAAATAACTTTTATCTCTTTCTTCTTCAACCATTTTATAAAATTGTTCTGGGATTTTTTCAATTAATTCATCAGGCATTAATTGAAAAATTTCATATACTTCTGTAAAAGCTTCTCTATATTCTTGTCTCAATATTCGTTCCCTACCTTTCATCACTATTTTCTCCTTGAATCTTGTTTTTTTTTCTTAGTGTATTTTTAATTGTGTTTATTATATCTAATTTTATTTGTATTAATCTAGTACGAATATCCCCTTGAGTCCTTTCTTTTTCACTATACCACACCCCAAATCTATTCATCCATAGTTTCATATCTTGTTTTGAATTTATCTGTTTTTCCTTATTCTCAAACTCATCACTAAAGTCTTTCTCTATATTCTCCAATATCTCAAGAATATCATCAGGATATCTTAAATTATCTTTTATGCTTCTTATTTCTTCAAAAGTCATCCATTTCTTTTCTAGTATTTCCTCTTTTGCTACAATTTCATGTTCTTCTATTAATTCTGCCATGTAGTAAATTATAAAAGTTTCTGTCTTCTTGTCATATCGCACTGGTAGCGAACTTTTGAATTCTACTTTGCAACCAGTCTCCTCCAAAGTTTCTCTTAAAATTCCTTTCTCTATCGTTTCTCCTTCTTCTAAGTGTCCCGATGGAAAATTCCAATTTCCATAGAATTCTTTTTTAGACTCTTTTACCATTAATATTTGATTACCTTTTCTTATTATAGCTCCAACAATAATTACCATAATTCTTATTCCTCTTTTACCTATATTTTATTTATATTAAAACATATCTTTATATTAAAATCAATTTCCTTTTTACATTATTCACATATTATATATCAGGAGGATTTTTTATGGATTCATGTGAATTGGTTACT
>CAZWIF010000025.1:0-16195 GCA_964634355.1 uncultured Clostridium sp. | reverse complement strand
TTATCATAACATACATAAACCATATCATGTCCTCTCTCCATAGCACCAGATAGACTTTGTAAACCTATATCATAAGTCCCTCCATCTCCACCAAAAGCTATAAATTTTGTATCTCCATCTTGTGGAAGTTTGCCTTGCTTTTTCATAGAACGATAAGCAGCCTCAGCACCACTTAATGTTGCACCTGCACATTCAAATGCAGTATGTATAAAAGAATCTGACCAAGCAGTATATGGATATGTAAAAGTTGAAACCTCCATACAACCAGTGGCTGTAGCAATTACAGCATGGTCTTCTTTTTTCAATGCTCTTAATACCATTCTAGCAACCACAGGTGCACCACAACCAGCACACATTCTATGGCCTGCCTTAAAACGTGATGGTTTTTCAGCAACAATTTCTTTTAAATTATATGCCATGATAACTACCTCCTTACCCCAAAATATCTATATGGGTTTTCTATATTTCCTGTTTCAGCTATTTTCTGTAAATCAGAGTATACACCAGCAATATCCTTGACTGTTGTATCTCGGCCACCTATGCCATATACGTAATTTACACAAGGAACTTTTTTATTGTTTACATACATACCAGATACTACATCTTCAAATAATGCACCACCTACTGCATTTAATGAATCAGCTTTATCAAGAACTGCTATTGCTTTAGCTTTTGAAAGAGCATTAGCGACTTCAAAAGCAGGGAATGGTCTAAATACACGTATTTTTAAAAGTCCAGCCTTAATACCCTTTTCTCTTAAATCATCAACTACGGCTTTAGTAGTTCCAGCAGTAGAATTCATACAAACAACAACAAATTCTGCATCATCCATCTTATATTCTTCAAAGAAAGAATATTTTCTACCTGTTAATTTTTCAAATTCTTTAGAAACTTCTAAAATTACTTCTTTAGATTTTCTCATAGCCTCAGCTTGTTGATATTTATGTTCAAACAAATAAGCTTGTAAATCTAAAGGACCAACAGCAATAGGCTCTTTTTGATTTAATAAATAATGTTCAGGCTTATATTTTCCTACAAATTCTTTTACTTTATCATCTTCTAATAATTCTATATTTTCAATAGAGTGAGAAGTTATAAATCCATCTTGACATACCATCAATGGTAATAAAACATCTTTATGTTCAGCAATCCTGTGAGCCATAAGTAAATTATCGTATGCCTCTTGATTATTTTCAGAAAATAGCATAATCCAACCAGCATCTCTTACACCCATTGCATCAGAATGGTCATTATGTATATTTAATGGACCAGACACAGCTCTGTTTACCAAAGACATAACAATAGGCAATCTTAAACTTGATGCAATATAAATCATTTCCCACATTAGGGATAAACCATTTGCAGAAGTAGCCGTCATAGCTCTAGCTCCAGCAGCTTGAGCACCAATACAAGCACTCATAGCACTATGCTCACTTTCAACTGCTACGAACTCAGTATCGACTTGACCATTATTAACAAAAGTTGAAAAATACTGAGGTATTTCTGTAGATGGTGTAATAGGGAAAGCAGCGACTACATCGGGATTTATTTGTTTCATAGCAATAGCAGCTGCTTCATTTCCACTTAGTCTTTCTCTTATTGACATAATTTTTCCTCCTTCAAATTAATTTTCCATAACTATTGCACCAAAAGGGCATACCTTTGCACAAACCCCACAACCTTTGCAATAATCATAGTTAAAATCAGTTCTTTTTTGATCTTTTCCTACGGGAATTGCATCATCAGGGCAAACGGGGAAACAAAGACCACATTGTTTACACTTATCTGAAAGATATTTTGGAGCAATAGAACGCCAATCTCCTGTTTTGAAATTAAGAGAGTTACCAGCGTCGTAAATATTACCAGCAATTGTTAAATCATTAGCATTAGTATCTTTATTTATCATGTTAATTCACATCCTTTTTTAATTTAATAATAAAATTAACTTTTATTATAGTGCAAATACACTTATATTTTGTTTACCTCTTTTAATGCCATTTCTAAGGCTTTCATATTTCCATCAATCACTTCAGGTTTCTTAGCAAATTTATGCTTAAAAGAACCTTGCATATCTTTCAGAAAATCGTCATCACTCATAATACCAGTTACGTGTACAATAGCTGCAAGCATAGGGGTATTTGGAAAATACTTTCCAAGAGTTTCAAGTGAAATTTTTCTAGCATCTATCGTATAGATTTCACCTTGATAGCCTTTTAATTTACTTTTAATATAATCAGTATCTTTAGTAGTATTAATTACAATAGCACCATCTTCTTTTAGTCCAGCAGTAACATCTACGGCATCAAGAAGGGAATCATCTACTACTACAACGTAATCAGGTTCATAAATATTACTATGAATAGTTATAGGTTTAGTACTAATACGATTATAAGCAGTAATTGGTGCTCCCATTCTTTCAGGACCATATTCAGGGAAACCTTGAATATACTTTCCTGTATTAAAAGCTGCATCTGCAAGCAAAAGAGAAGCTGTTTTTGCACCTTGACCACCACGACCATGCCATCTAATTTCTATTAAATCCTTCATATAAATAGCTGACCTCCTTTTTTATAATATTTATTTACCAATACAGTATATTATTAAAAAAAGTTAATGTCAAGAACATTTGACCGAATATCCAATGTCATTTCATCAAATGTTACAGAATTGTAATATTTATAAATTATTGAATATGTCATAATCATTCCCACAAACAATAATTTAATTTTACAGAAAAAAGGAGTAAAAAGCATTGACTTTTTTGGGTTTTTACGATATGATAATAAACGATAATTACTACGGAAATAAATAATTAAAAGTATTCTTAAGATAAAGTTAAAAAAGAGAGTTTAAAGCAGAAATGATTTACGGAAATTATAACTTTAAAGGAAGGAATGATATAAAACATGGGAGAAGTTATAGTAATAACATCAGGAAAAGGTGGAGTAGGAAAAACAACAACAACAGCAAATTTAGGAGCATCACTAGCTTTGGAGGGAAAAAAGGTTGCATTAATAGATACAGATATTGGATTAAGAAACCTAGACGTTGTAATGGGACTAGAAAATAGGATAGTATATGACATTGTAGACGTTGTTGAAGAAAGATGTAAAATAAGACAAGCACTTATCAAAGATAAGCGCTTTGAAGAATTGTTTTTGCTTCCAGCTGCTCAAACTAGAGATAAAAGTGCTATTAATGAAGAGCAAATGAAAGATTTAATTCATAAATTGAAAGAAGAATTCGATTATATTTTGATAGACTGCCCAGCCGGGATTGAACAAGGTTTCAAAAATGCTATTGCAGGAGCAGATAGAGCAATTGTAGTAACAACAGCAGAGATATCATCAATAAGAGATGCAGATAGGATAATAGGACTTCTTGAAGCCTCAGATATCAAAAACCCAGAGTTAGTAGTTAATAGATTAAGACCTAATATGGTAAAAAAAGGTGAAATGATGGATGTTGAAGATATTGTGGATTTATTATCAATTGAACTTACAGGAGTTGTACCAGACGATGAATACATAATAACTCAAACAAATAAAGGAGAACCAGTAGTATCGAATAAAAAAGCACCATCAGGAAAAGCTTATAGAGAAATTGCAAAAAGAATTTTAGGAGAAAATATAGAAGTAAGTATACCAGGAAGAGAAAAGGGATTTTTAGAAAAACTAAAAGGTTTGTTCGGAAAAAGATAATAGAAGAGAGAAAAGAGTGGAGTGGTCACATGTTTGAGAACATAATAAACTTCTTAAAAAATATAAGAAAAACAGAAAACAACATAAATAGTTCAAAAGATGCAGCAAAAGAAAGACTACATTTAGTTTTAATGCAAGATAGAGCAAATGTATCTGCTGACTTTTTAGATTTAATGAAGCAAGAAATAATAGAAGTTATAAAAAAATATATTGAAGTTGATGAAAGTGCAATAGACGTTAGATTAACAAACAAGCAGAATACAGATGGAACAACTGGAGCTCCAGCTTTGTATGCAAATATTCCAATAATCAACATAAAACAAGAAGCTAGGGCAAAAGAAAATAAAAAAGAAAAAACAGAAGAAGAAAAAGAAATAATAGATGAAGCAAAACAAATAATTGCCGAAACTCAGGAAGATAAAAAAGAGGAGCCTAAAGAAGAAAAATCTAAGAGTGAGAGTAAAGAGAATGAAGAATAAGTTTGTTAAAAATATTGAATGGAGCATATTAATATGCTGTTTAATATTATTATTAATAGGAATGGTAGCGTTATATTCGGCTACACAAGATGATAATAATCTAGAACTAAAAAAACAAATAGTATGGGCAATTGTAAGTATTCCAGTTATAATAGCAGTAATGCTAATTGATTATAATACAATAACTAAATTTGCCCCTTTTTTATATGGGGTGTTTATTATAGCATTAATAGCAGTATTATTTACAGAACCTATAAATGGCGCAACAAGTTGGTTTCAAATAACTGACTGGCTAACATTTCAACCGAGTGAATTTGCAAAGATAGTATTCGTAATCTTTTTAGCTTATGTAATGGTAAAACTACAAAATGGAGATAAGCGAGAAATAAATAGATTTTGGAAATTATTAATAACAATAGCAATACTAGCAGTGCCTGCAGCGCTTATAATGCTACAACCAGACTATGGAACGCTTATGGCCTTTGTTGCTGCATATATTTTTATGATGTTTACAGGAGGTATAGATAAAAAGATTGTAATATTAACCATTATAGTAGTTGCTGTCTCAGTACCTCTAGCATATATATATATATTACCTGAACATGCAAAAACAAGAATAGATGTGTTTTTAAATCCAGAATTAGATCCAAGAGGAGCAGGTTATAATATAATACAGTCAAAATTAGCAATAGGTTCAGGAGAATTACTAGGAATGGGATTATTAAAAGGAAATCAAACTCAATTAGGATATTTATATCCTAAAACCACGGACTTCATATTTTCAGTAATAGGAGAAGAAATGGGCTTTGTAATAGCCGCAGCAGTAATAATATTGTATGTTATATTGATTACTAAATCAATATATGTAGCAAAAACTGCTAAGGATGATATAGGTTCATATATAGCAATAGGAATATGTGGAATTTTCACTTTTCACATGTTAGAAAATATAGGAATGACAATGGGATTATTGCCAATAACAGGAGTTCCTTTGCCATTTGTAAGCTATGGAGGAAGTTCACTATTAACTAATTTCATTTGCATAGCATTATTATTAAATATAAGTGGCAGACGTCAAAAAGCAATATTTGTTGATTAACTGGAGAAATAAAATGTATTTACATAAATTAAAGATAGGAAATGTTGAATTAGAAAATAATATAATATTAGCACCAATGGCAGGTATTACAGACTTGCCATTTAGAATTATATGCGAAAAGTATAATCCTGGACTTGTATGTACAGAAATGGTAAGTGCTAAAGGACTATATTATAATGATGAAAAAACGAAGATTTTACTAGACACAACAGGTGAAAAAAGACCAGTATCAATGCAAATATTTGGAAATGATATAGAAGCAATGGTGGTGGCAACTAGATACTTAAATAATATTGCAGATATAATAGATATTAATATGGGGTGTCCGGCTCCAAAGGTTGTAAAAAACGGAGATGGAAGCAGATTACTTTTAAATTTGAAATTGGCAGAAGAAATTGTATCAGCGGTTGTAAAAGAAGCAAAACATCCAGTTACTGTAAAATATAGAACAGGTTGGGATGAGAATAATATAGTTGCGGTCGAAGCGGCAAAAATATTTGAAAATGCGGGTGCAGCTGCAATTACAATACATGGAAGAACTAAAGCACAATATTATTCAGGAATATCTGACTTAAATGTGATAAAAAGCGTAAAAGAGGCAGTCAAAATACCAGTAATAGGAAATGGAGATATAAAAGACGGAGAAAGTGCATTAAAAATGTTTGAATACACTGATGTAGATGGAATCATGATAGGAAGAGCAAGTATGGGAAATCCATACATATTTAGAGAGATTAGGGAATATTTAAAGGGAAATAAAGCAGAAGGTATTACCAATGAAGAAAAATTGAATACTATATTGGAACATATCGAATTGGCAGTAAAAATAAAAGGAGAAGACATAGGAATAAAAGAAATGAGAAAACACTTATCTGCATATATAAAAGGACTGCCAAGAAGTTCTGAAACAAGAGATAAAATAAATAGAATAGATAACAAAGTAGAACTAGAAAAATATTTGAGAGAATATTTTGACAACATATAAGGTTGAAATATGAAACCTATTTTCTTTATATGCATTAAAATTATTAATCGTACATATATCTAATGTAGAGGATTAGGTCGCACTAAATGTTGTCAACTTAAGCTTATATTTTATGCATTTGTAAGGGCACGTTGCACCGTGCCCTTTTGTAGTACATAAAAAAATTATAAACTATAAAACAATAAAAAGATAAAATTGAAAAATAATTTGCACTTTAGGAAAGGAATGATATTAATAATGAAAAACAAAAAAATTATTTTAGTTTGTTTATTAATTTTTCTTGTAATTATTTTAAATTGGTATTATAAAAATCGAAATTCGGGAAACAATATAAGTAAATCAATTACAGATTTTGAAGATTATATTTTAAATATTAGTTCATATGAAGCAACAATTTCAGTTGAAATTACAAGTAATAAAAACACAAATAAATATATAATAAAACAATGGTATGCAAGTCCTAATATTTTTAAACAGGAGGTACAGGCACCAGAAAACTTAAAAGGACTAACTATTCTTTATGATGGTACAAATTTAGAGATACAGAATTCAAGATTGAATTTAACTAAAATTTATAATAATTATGAATATTTATCAAATAATATATTAAGTTTAAATGGTTTCATAGAAGAATGTAAAAATGGAGTAACTGAATACATTGAAAGTAAAGAAGAAATAACGCTAGGAGTAACAACTAAAAACAAGTATACAATGTATAAAAAACTTACCATGGATAAAAGAGGAATACCAATAAAATTGGAAATTATGAATGAGAACAAAAAAAATTTGGTTTACATATTATATAATGAAATAACAATTAATAGTACTACCAAAGAAGATATAATATAAGCAAAACTATCTAAAAATAAAACTACTAATATTAAAATATCAAAAAATACTAGATTAAAATGTAATATCAGGAGTGAGAAAATAATGATAGTTAAAAGAGGAGATATGTTTTATGCAGATTTAAGTCCAGTTATAGGTTCTGAACAGGGAGGGATTAGACCTGTATTAATAATACAAAACGACACAGGTAATAAATATAGTCCAACAGTAATTGCAGCAGCAATTACGTCACAGATAGGAAAAAATAAATTACCAACTCATATAGAAATAAGTTCTCAAAATAGTGGTTTAAAATCTGATTCTGTAATATTAACAGAACAAATTAGAACAATAGATAAAAGTAGACTAAAGGAAAAAATAGGACATATAGATGATAGTAGTGTAATTAATAAAATAAATAATGCACTAGGTGTAAGCTTTGGATTATAGAGAACAAATCGGAAAGCCTTAATATGCACTGCATTTTAAGGCTTTCCGTAAATTCGTATGCATCTTGCCACTTTTCTAAACTTTCAATTTCCTTAATACTTTTACTTCTTTATATAATTGATTTATTAATTCAGTTTTAGTATCTATTGCATTTTTATAATCTTCTAATACCTCTTTATAGTTATCAAAATTTTCATTTTTTGCAAATAATGCCTTCATACCTCTTTTATAATATTCCTTTGATTTTTTAGATTTTTTCTTGTTTCTTTCAATATCAAATTCAGCAATTTGAATAAGCCTACTAAGTTCATCTTTCAAATTACTAACATATTCTTTGGTAGAGGTTATTTCATATAAAGTATCATCTATTACTACTTTAAATAGTGCACGCAATGCTTTTTTATTTATTTTTCCACGATTAGCAGAAGATAATTGATCTAGAGCAATTACATTACGAGACGTAGTAAATGATTCGTCAATTAAATGTTGCAAAGTAGACGAAATATCAACATGTGTAGTGTAATGTCTTTTTGTAACTAAAGCATCATAAACATCTGCAACATGTATAATTTGTGCTACTATAGGAATCTGGTTACCAGAAAGACCATTTGGATATCCAGAACCATCCAAACATTCATGATGATATAAAGTACCATTAGCGAACATTTTTAGCTTTGGGTCGTTCATACATAATTGATAACCATATGTGGTATGTTGTTTCATAATCTCATATTCTTCGTCAGTAAGCTTGCCATTTTTGTATAAGATATTATGTGGAATAAATATTTTTCCAATATCATGCAAATATGCACACATAGTGGCATATAAGATAAATTCCTTCTTATAACCTAAATATTCACAAATACGATTAGTTATATTTGCAACATTTTCAGAGTGACGTTTAGTAAGATGGTCAAGATTATCAAGTAATTGTAACTGATATCTCATTGTCTGGTTAAGACTGTAAGTAGAAGCATTCATTGGACTATAAAAATCAAATTTTTCTTTTATTATCATTTTTTACCACATTCCATTCTCAAGGCACAAATCTGGTTGGAAAAAAATTATTTTTCAACCTTTTCTCCTATGTTTTAATTTAAATAAATAATAACATTAAAAAACAAAAAAATCAATATTGTAACAATTAATTAAATTATAATTGTGTATAAAAATTCCCAATAAGGTCAAACTAAGAAAAAATAGGACTTTTAGGATGTGAGATGAATGTTACCATTTAATGTTAATGGAATTGTTTTAGATAGAAATCAATTAGATAGATATTTAGAGAATATGGCTTCTGAACATGTTTTGTGTTCTAAGTCAATTAAATACACATATCCGATTCCAAGGTTAAAGGATAATTTTAACTATATAACTAAAACATATGATATATTAAATTTAAATCTAAAAACAGGAATAGCAATACATCCAGCAGGAGAATGGTTATTAGATAATTATTATATAATAGAAAAAACTGTAAAAAGTATAATAAAAGAATTACCGCTGAAGAAATATAAAAATTTTATCGGAGTTGCAAATGGGGAATATAAAGGTTATGCAAGGATTTATTGTTTGGCTGCTGAGATTGTATTGTATACTGATGGAAAATTGGAATTAGATAATATAAAGGAGTATCTAAAAAGTTATCAAAATAAAAAAACTCTTAATATGGAGGAAATATGGGACATAAATCTATTTTTTAAGATTGTATTAATAGAAAAAATAAGAAGAATTTGTGAAAGTATTTATTCATCACAAATTCAAAAGTTAAAGGTAGAGAGTTTAATAGAGAGATTTCTAGAAAAGAAATCAAAAGAAGAACAACAATTTAAAATAGTATATGACACAAGGAATATAGATGTAGGAGGAAATAGATATCAATTTATAGAGTATCTATCATATAAATTAAAAAAATATGGAAGGCAGGGAATTCCTTTTCTAAATATTCTAGAAGAGGAGGTGAGAAAACAAGGATTAACAATTGAAGAAGTAACAAAAAAAGAGCATTATGATATTGCTATAAAAAAAGTATCTATAGGCAATTCAATTAGAAGTATACATGAATTACAAAGAATGAATTTTGTGAAGGTATTTGAAGATATAAATGGAGTAGAAGAAGTATTAAAGCGAGATCCAGTTGATGTATACAATAATATGGATTATACTACAAAAGAGTATTATAGAAATAGAGTAAAAGAGATATCAAAGAAAATTAAATTATCTGAAATTTATATATCACAAAAGGCGTTAGAGTTAGCAAGTAGAACTTTTGAGGAAGAAGGAAAAGTAAAAAAGGCCCATATTGGATATTATTTAATTGATAAGGGAATAAAAGAGTTATATGACGTATTGCAGGTAACTAATAAAAAGGAGATTAATAAAGTTAACTTATATATAACAATAATATGCATTTCATCTCTATTTTTTTCAATAGGATTATCCATTAGCTTAAGTACGCAAAACTTATTTTTATTAATAATAGAAGCATTATTAATATTCATACCTACAACTGAAATCGTAATAAAAGTAATTCAAACCATTTTAAATAAAATAGTAAAGCCTAAATTAATACCAAAGATGGATTTTCGGGAGTGGAATACCTGAGGAATGTACAACAATGGTAGTAATACCAACAATATTAGATAGTGGAAAGAGAACAAAAGAATTATTAGAAAAGCTAGAAGTATTTTACTTAGCAAATAAAAGTGAAAACTTATATTTTACATTGCTTGGAGATTGTACAACATCAAAAAATAAGAATGAACCATTTGACGAAGAGATAGAAAATGAAGCAGAAATAACCTTAAAAACTTTAAATGATAAATATAAAAAAGAGGGGTTTCCACTTTTCAATTTCGTATATAGAAATAGACTTTGGAATGGAAAAGAAGAAGCCTTTTTAGGCTGGGAAAGAAAAAGAGGATTAATAAATCAATTTAATGAATATCTTTTAGGTAATCTTAATAATGTTTTTAAAATAAATACAATAAATGATTGGAATATTAAAAAGGAAAATAAACTTCCTAAGATTAAATATATAATCACATTAGATGCAGATACAGATTTGGTGCTAAATTCGGGAATAGAGTTAGTAGGGGCAATGGCTCATATTCTAAATTTACCAGAGTTGGATAATAATAACAAAAGAATAATATCAGGACATGCATTAATGCAACCAAGGGTAGGTATAGACCTTGTTTCAAGTAAAAAAAGCAAATTCGTAGAAATATTTGCAGGAATGGGCGGAATTGATTCATATACAAATGCTATTTCTGATATTTATCAAGATAATTTTGATGAAGGTATATTTACTGGAAAAGGTATTTATGATTTGAAAATGTTTTCAACTATTATGAAAAATCAGATACCAGAAAATACAGTTTTAAGTCATGATTTACTTGAGGGAAATTATTTAAGATGTGCACTTGTTTCAGACATATTATTGTTAGACGGATATCCAAGTAGTTTTAATGCTTTTATCACAAGACTTCATAGATGGACACGTGGAGATTGGCAAATTATTGGTTGGATAAAAAATCCAAAGTTTAATAAATTATCAAAATTTAAAATAATAGATAATTTAAGGAGAAGTCTATTAGAGATAACGGCATTTATAAATATAATAGTACTGCTATGTCTAAAAATTTTCTTTAGTATAAAGGTTGGAACATTAATAACAGTTACTATACTGAGCATAATAATGCCTACAATACTTGATTATATTAATTATATAGTATTTAAACAAGATGGAATAAAAAAGCAAAAGAGCTTTTCAAAAAGTATTGGAGGATTACAAGCAAGCTTTTTAAGAGCTCTAATAGAATTTTCTGTTTTACCATATAAAGCATATATATTTTTAGATGCAATTCTAAAAACAGTTTATAGAATAACAATATCACATAAGCATCTATTAGAATGGACGACTTCAGAGCAAGCTGAAAAACAAGCAAAGAATGGAATAAAAGACTATTATTTAAAAATGAGTATTAATGTAATTGCTGGAATATTGATGTTAATCATTGGATTATTTAAATTTAAAGTATTAATACTATTAGGAATAATTTGGATAATAGCACCTGAAATATGTTGGTATATAAGTAAAGCAAATGTAATAGAAGAACCTATATCAAAGTTAAATAACGATGAAAAAGAATATTTAAAAGCAATAGGGAAGGACACATGGGAATATTTTAATCAATATATAAATAAAGAAAATAACTATTTACCACCTGATAATTATCAAGAAGATAGAAAAGAGAAAGTTGTATCAAGGACCTCATCAACTAATATAGCATTAGGATTATTAGCTATTATTTCAGCATATGATTTAAAATATATAGATTTAGACACAGCAATTACAAAATTAGAAATTACGCTAGGGGTAATTTTTGAGTTACCAAAATGGAATGGACACCTTTATAATTGGTACAATACTAAAACATTAGAACCATTGATACCAAGATATATTTCCACAGTTGATAGCGGAAATTTTATTGGATTTTTATATACAGTGAAACAGTTTTTAAAAGAGAAGGAATATACACAGTATAAAGATAGGATTCGAATATTAATAGATGAAATAGATAGGATTATAGATAATACAGATTTTAATGTTTTATATAATGATGAAAAAATGTTATTATCAATTGGATTTAATATAGAGGAAAATAAACTTACAGACACTTATTACGACTTACTTGCATCAGAGGCTAGACAAGCTAGTTTTGTAGCAATTGCTAAGAGAGATATTCCTGAAAAACATTGGACCAGTTTAAGTAGAACTCTTACAGAAATGAACAATTATAAAGGACTTATTTCGTGGTCAGGTACAGCTTTTGAATATTTAATGCCACATATAAATATTGCAAAATATCCTGGAAGTCTAATTGATGAGTCATGCAAGTTTATGATTAAAAGCCAACAGGAGTATGCGAAAAAATTGGGTATTCCGTGGGGGATTAGTGAAGCAGCTTTTAATCTAAAGGATTTAAACAATAACTATCAATACAAGGCTTTTGGAATACCTTGGTTGGGACTAAAAAGAGGGTTAGCAGATGAGATGGTAACTTCAACATATGGCTCTGTACTTGCCATAAATGATTATCCCAAAGAAGTAGTTGCTAATTTAAAGAAATTAGAAGAACAAGATATGTTAGGAAAATATGGATTTTATGAGTCGATAGACTATACACCTGAAAGGATTCCAAAAGACAAAAAGAGTGTACCTGTCAAAACCTATATGGCACACCACCAAGCTTTAATATTGGTATCAATAAATAACTTATTCAATGGAAATGTATTACAAACTAGATTTATGAAAAATCCAGAAATAAAAGCAATAGATGTATTATTACAAGAAAGAATGCCAGAGAATATGCTGATTACTAAGGAGAAAAAGGAAAAGATTGAAAAAATAAAATATACGGGATATGATAATTATGAAGAAAATGTTTATACAAAAATAAATGAAAATCTTGTACCAGCAAATGTTATTGCAAATGAAGATTATAATATAGTAATTAATGCAAAAGGAGAGGGATATAGCACGTATAGAGGTATTGCAATTAATAGGTTTAAGGAAACTAATGATAAAAAAGGTGGAATATATTTTTATATTAAAAATATTAGAACTAAAAAACTATGGAAAGCAAATGTAGATGGATTTAGTAATTCACCAGATAAATATAGTATAAGTTTTGCACCAGATAGAGATAAATTTGTAAGAAGTGATGAGAACATAGAAACAGTGCAAGATATTGTTGTAGCACAAGATACAGGAACTGAAATTAGAAAAATTACTTTAAAGAATAATTCAAACATAGATGAAACAATAGAGATATCATCTGTATTTGAGCCAATACTTTCAAGCTTAGAACAAGATAATTCTCATAGGTCGTTTAATAATTTGGGATTGAGATATGAGTTCTTAGAGGATAGAGAAACAATATTAATAAAAAGAAATAAAAGAGATAATGAAAAAGAATTATATGTAGGAGCGTTTTTTTATACAAGTGACTCAAACGCAGTAGGAGAATTAGAATATGAAGTTAATAGGAATATAGTGGATAAATATGTGGAAAACTCAATACCTTTTTCTAAGAAAATTACAATGCAAGTAGAACCAGTTGTGGCTTTTAGAAGAACTATAAAAGTGTTAAAAAATGAGCAAGTGTCGCTAAACTTTATAATTACAGCTTCAGAGGATAAAGATGAAATTTTAGAAAATATAGAGTATTATTCAAATGAAGAAAATATAAAACGAGAATTTGAACTATCAAAAGTAAGAGCCGAGGAGGAAGCAAAATATTTAAGAGTAAATAGCAATAATTTAAAGAATTATCAAAGGATGTTACCATATATAATCTTCCAAAATCCAATGAAGAGTTTGTATGCAAATAAATATTCTAAAAATAAGCATTCACAAGAAGAATTGTGGAAATATGGAATTTCTGGGGATAAACCAATTATTTTAGTAAGAATAAAAAATATAGATAATATTTCAGTAGTGAGAGAGAGTTTAAAGGCTTATGAATTCTTTAAAAGTAAAAATATTAAATTTGATTTAGTGATATTGGATGAAGAAAAAAATTCATATGAGAAATATGTAAGAGAAGCAATTTTTCAGGAAGTAGCTAACATCCAATTATCTTATTTGTTAAATGATAGTATATTTGTGCTAGATGATAAGAAAGATTTAGAATTATTCTTACTTAGAGCAAATTTTGTGATTGATGCTAATAAGGGAAGCATAAAGAATGTATTAAATGAATTAGAAGAGGATTATTTATATACTGTTAAGAATGTAGCTCAAGACAAAAAGGAAAATATAATAAAACCAAATTTTGAGAATATAAATAATTATTTTAATACCGAAAACTTAAAATACTACAATGAATATGGAGGATTTTCAGAGGATGGAACTGAATATAGGATTAGACAAAATAAAAATAATCCCATACCAGCAGTATGGAGTCATGTGATGTCTAATAGAAAGTTTGGGACATTAATTACAAACAATATGGGAGGATTTACATGGAGCAAAAATAGTAGGCTGAATAGAATAACTTCTTGGTCAAATGATTCAGTAACAGATGAACCATCAGAAATAATATATTTAAAGGATAAGGATATAATGGAAAGCTGGTCTGTTGGTAGAAATCCTAAGCCAGATGAGAATGAATATTCAGTTATATATGGATTCGGATATGCCAAATACTATCATTCAAATTGTGGAATAACACAAGAATTGGATGTTTTTGTTCCAACTAACGATAGTGTTAAAGTAAATATTTTAAATTTAAAAAATACTACTCAAGATAAAAGAAATTTGAGTTTGATTTATTATATAAAACCAGTTATGGGTGAAGATGAATTAAAATCAAATGGATATATTAATTTAAACTTTAATAAGAATGCAAATATGATTTGTGCTGAAAATCTATATGGAAATGGAATAGGTAAAATAGTTTTTGTATCAAGTAATGAAGAAATCTCATCATATACAGGTAATAAAACGAGTTTTATAGGAAAAGGAAATATAGGAGCACCAGAAGGTTTGGAAAAAATTTCATTAACAAATGAAAATGCTTTAGGAAATAGTTCATGTATAGCAATAAAAATTGATATAACTATATATCCATATGAAAATAAGGAGATAACATTAATATTAGGAGAAGGAGAGAACTTTGTTGATGCAAAAGATTTGGCATATAAGTATTCAGACATAAAGAAGTGTAAAAAAGAGTTACTCGAGGTAAAAAATTTTTGGAAAGAGACTATATCGAGATTACAGGTAAAAACTCCTTCTGAATCAATGAATATTATGCTAAATGGGTGGCTTTTATATCAAACTATTGCATGTAGATTATGGGCAAAATCAGCATTTTATCAATCTGGTGGAGCAATTGGATTTAGAGATCAATTACAAGATGCATTAGGACTTAAATATATAGCACCAGAGGAAACAAGAAAGCAAATTTTAAAGCATTGTGCACATCAGTTTATTGAAGGAGATGTTGAACATTGGTGGCATGAAGAAACAAGTAGGGGAATTAGAACTAGGTTTTCAGATGATTTATTATGGTTACCATATGTTGTAGCAGAATATATCAAGCAGACTCAGGATACAGAAATACTATACGAAGAGGTTAATTATATAAATGGAAAACCTTTAAATGACAATGAAAATGAAAGCTATGATGTTTATACAAAATCTGAAATTAGGGAAACAGTTTTTAATCATTGTATAAGAGCAATAGAAAGAAGTCTTAATTTTGGAGAAAACGGATTGCCTAAAATAGGCTCAGGAGATTGGAATGATGGATTTAGTAAAGTAGGAGTAGAAGGAAAAGGAGAAAGCGTCTGGTTAGGATTTTTCCTGTATTCAATTTTGGATGAGTTTATTGTGATAATAAAAGATATGAAACAAGATGAGCTTTCTGAGAAAATTATTAGATATGAAGAAATAAAACAAGAATTGAAAAAATCATTAAATACTAATGGATGGGATGGAAGATGGTACAAAAGAGCATTTATGGATGATGGAAATGTATTAGGAAGTATAGAAAATGAGGAATGTAGAATAGATAGTATTGCACAATCATGGTCAGTAATATCGAATGCAGGAGATAATGATAAAAAATATATTTCGATG